>CAYIRV010000049.1:0-5071 GCA_964365865.1 uncultured Thermodesulfobacteriota bacterium
ACCGGCCTTTTCCGCGGCCTTGTCGAACTCGCGCGAGAACATATAAAGCTCGCCAATCCTCAAATGGGCCTCGATGTTCGATGGGTCGAGGTCCACTGCCTTGTTCAATTCCCCGAAGGCGAGTTTCAGGTTGGCCGGCCCCCCGAGCCTGAAGTAGGCAAGACCGAGATTGAAGCGCCCGGCCGGGTCATTGGGATTAAGCCCCACTACATTCTTGAACTCTATGACAGCTTCCTTGTACTGCGAGGCGCCCATGTACTCCGAGCCCCGCTTCATATGTCCAGCGGCCTTTTTCTCAACGCTTGAACCGCAGGACGCTAAAAACGCAATAACCGCGAAAAGAGCCGCATATCTTCTGAATGTGCGCATCAGTTGCTCCTTATTGGAATTAAATGGCAGGTTAAACGATTATTATAAATGATATATTGCGCCAAGTCAAAGTCAATTTTTACACTTATTATTCCTTGCAAATATACGCCCTTTTCTTCAAAAACTAGCCTTTAATAAGAATAAATCGGCAGCCTTGCGTGAATAAACAAGCACAAGTTCTCATAGTGTAAAGCCTGAAACCACAGGTATCACTTATTTTATTGTTTTCTTTACACCTGTCTTTTTAGCTAACTCATTGAAAAATGACGATTTTACATCAGAATAGCATCTGTATCAAAAAAACACTGTAAATATTTTTTACACTATGCTCTATGCTTCTTTGACACCCTGAAAAAATTCACTGTTAAATCAACAGGTTAGACAAGACATCAGTTTTGGTATGAAAATTGCTGTATATATTAATGAAAGAACTTGGCCTGTGTTAATGTTTTTGTTGTCTTTAAGAAAAAATATGGTAAAATCGCCAACAACCTGGCCTCAGAAATGACTGAATCACAAGACATATCGCGTAATCAATACACTCTATAATGACCACATACATCTGCCCGAGGTGCTTAAGCAAGTTCTTTACCGCCATTGCCGGGATTGACCTCAACTGCCCGTTCTGCGGCTTCCTCATCCAATCAGATGAATCAAGGTCTGATAATAGGCTGGATACGAGGCACAGAATCAGCAAGGACTGCTATCTCACGAAGGGTGGCAAGAAGGTCTCTGCCCACGCAGTTGACATCTCTAATAACGGCATCGGCGTGGTGTCAGAGGACACCATCCCTTTTGACGCTAACGACGAACTGAACTTGGTAATCGAGGACATGGGGTTTAATTCCCCGGCCCAGATAATATGGTCAAGGAAACATGACGCATACATGTTCAAGGCCGGTCTCAGGTTCTGCTGAAAACGGCCTTTTACTCTGCCGCGGGAGCAGCATCCATCTCCATCCCTGAAGATAAAAAACAGCAAAAACCGCTCTGTCCTGCATTCACCTGAAATAAAAAAGGCCGGCTGTTTAAACCGGCCTTTTCGCTTTTGCAAAAAACCGCAAAAACGCCGCGCTCGAAAAAAAGGGGCTGCGGAAACCCGCAACCCCTCGATTTTACTTGGCGGTCCTAACGGGATTCGAACCCGTGTTTCGGCCTTGAGAGGGCCACGTCCTGGGCCTCTAGACGATAGGACCGTGCTGAAAGAGCAATAAAATACCATTAACAGGAAGCGTTTGTCAACCGTCATGCTTAGGAGCCGGGCAGGCATAAATACCTCTAATCTTCCTTTAATATGCATCCGATATAATGATAGCAGGGACGCACTCAGGCAAAGCTGCGGCATACATAAAACGCTCTACAAGGAGGCGTGCTATGGCTGTACGGCTGACAATAGAAGATTTGATAGTGATTGACGAGCTTTTTGAGAGCCTTACGATTGATGACGCTTTCAATGGGATTGACTCTTCAGAACGCTCCACGCAGGGGAAAGGCGCCAACGCCGATATAAAGAGGGACGGGGTTTACTTCATGCTCGGCGAAGATGTGCTGCTTGTAAGAAGCAAATCTCTGAGGAATGTCTGACTGAGCGGCCACCGCTCCAAATAAATCCAAAGATCTGAACTCTAACAGGCTGTTGAAAAACCCGATTTGCCGTCTTTGCGAGCGAAGCGAAGCAATCTCGTCTCTATACAAGGGTGGGCAGTGCCCACCCTACAAAACCGCCCTTACAAACCCCTTGACTATCTATGAGGTTTTAATCTAAATTATCGGGTGTTGGATTATCCGGCAAGTTGTATCGCCTTTTCTTCAAGACATTCCACTGATGGGGGATCGTCTAACGGCAGGACAACGGGCTCTGAACTCGTTTATCCAGGTTCGAATCCTGGTCCCCCAGCCAATCTTTTTCACATCCATACCTCATGGATACGAGGCAAAGGCGCCTCCTGAAAGGGGCGCCTTTTTTAAGCTTGGCAGAGGAGGAAACCGCGGCATATGGCGCTCACGAACAAGGGCCTTTTATACATTACGCTGACTGCCGCACTCATTGCCTCTCAACTCTCAGGCGCATACGGGGGGCAGAAGGAAATGAACGGCATGGTCCTTATACCCGAAGGCGCGTTCATAATGGGCGCGTCTGAAAAACACGGCCTTATTGGAATAGAAGTCGGGGTTGACGCCCTGCCTGAGCATACGGTCCATCTCAAGGCATTCTACATTGACAAATACGAAATCACGAACGCGGATTACAAAAGGTTCATGGCAGGGACAGGTTGGCCGGCCATGAACCTTTGGGGCCCTGAATGGGCGGACGAATATCCGCCTATGAGGGACCAAGACCCTGCGTCCGACCTTACATGGCGCGACGCGGACGAATACTGCAAATGGGCGGGCAAGAGGCTGGCCACAGAAGAGGAATGGGAAAAAGCCGCAAGGGGAACGGACGGAAGGAAATTCCCATGGGGCGACAAGTGGAAGAAGGAGATTGCCAATACAACCGAATATTCAACCGCGCGCCAGATATTAGGGGATGAAAAATATACGCATACTGTTGCAGAGATAGGGGCATTCAAAAACGATGTCAGCCCTTACGGCGTTTACGACATGGCCGGAAATGTAATGGAGTGGACAAGCTCATGGTACAAGCCCTATCCCGGCAGCGACCTAAAGAGGGACACATTCGGGGAAAAGCTCAGGGTCATGAGGGGCGGCTCATGGATGGCTGACGCTGTTCCGTTCTCCTTCACATTCAACAGGCACATGAGCCCGCCGGATGCCGAAGACCCGCACTTCGGAGCGCGGTGCGCAAAGGACGCGGAGTAATCCCCCTTTATCCCCCTTTCACAAAGGGGGAGGATAAGGAAGGGAGCATTAGCCCCCTTAGTCCCCCTTTCACAAAGTGGGAAGATTATGAGAAAAACCTTTAAAATAGCCTTTACAGCCGCGCTCTTGGCGCTCGCGCCTTGTCTTTCCCCTCCGGCGGAGGCGGCTGGGTTCAGCGCCCCTGCCATAGTTGATTCCTCATCAGGAGACGCATACAGGGCTGATATAAAGTTCGGCAAATCCAGCGGCGCTGTCGCCGTGTTCGAGGAGAATACCAACGGCATATACAGGCTCTACGCCAACAGCTACACGGCCGCAAAGGGCTGGAGCGGCCCAGTCATAATTGACGCCGGGACCGGCAACGCATACAGGGGCAAGGTGGCCATAGACGATAAAACAGGGGACGCCATAGCCGTCTTCAAGCAGGAGGCAGGCAAAGGATACGGCATCTACGCTGGCATTTACAAGGCCGGCAAGTGGCAAAGGCCGGTACGGATTGATTCAGGCTCAGGCAATGCCGACGGCGCAACAGCGGCCTACGGCCCAACTGGAAACGCCGCGGCTGTGTTCGAGGAGCATGACGGCAGCGCGTATAGGATTTATGTCAACATGTATGACCCTGAAAAAGGCTGGCTTGGGCCTGTAAAGGTTGACAAAGATTCGACAAAAGACGCGATGTTCCCGGCGCACACATTCGACCACAGGGGCAACCTCCATGTGGCCTACTATAAGCTCCATGAAAACGGCCTTGACCTCTACACGGTAACCCGCAATGCCGAGGACGGCGAATGGGGCCATCCTGTAAAAATAAGCTCAGGCGAAGACCCCGTGGCGTGGAATGGCAAAAAAAGCAGGGCATATCACGGAAGGGTTGACGCCCCTCTTCTCTCGGATGAATTAAAAAAATATTCCTACTCAGGCGCATACGACTACGCTGAATTGGCGCCGTCAACGGCTGACTCCCGCTACCGCGACGCATTCACCCCAAGCATCATTGCCACTACCAGTCACGGCGTGGCTGTATTTTTCGCCCGGTTTAAAGGCGAAAAACTCCGTGGATTCGCTTCATACAACAACCCTGACAAAGGATGGACGGCTCCCGCGCTTATAGACGCATCGGACGACGACATTGAACACATACGGGCCTCGGCAGGCCCGGACGGCGAGATAGCCCTCGTGTTTTCCCAAAGGACAGGGGAAGGTTCGAGGATTTACGCCCGCATCTACAGCCCGTTCAGGGGCTGGGGTAACGCAGAGGGCATGGACGAGGCCGGGAAAGACGGATACAGCCCGAGCGCCGTGTTCGCGGATGACAACAGGCTCATGGCGGTCTGGTGCCAACAACACGCTCTGAAGGTAATATCCGTTGCCAACATCCATACCGGTAACAAATGGGGCAAGGCCCAAAGGCTTGAACAGGACGACGGAGAAACCTGCGGGGTTAGGCTCGCCTCAGGCCCGGACGGAAAGGTAATTATCATATAAGAGCGGGAGACCACTGTGCGCAATGGCATGGTTGTAAACAGGCTTTACGCGGTGCAACATAGCGAATGACATGTCCATGCCTGAGAATATAAAAATCATTCCTAAGAAGAACCAAATATGCTATAATAATATGGCATTAATATAACTCCTGACCATAAGACAGCCTTGCCAATCGGCTGAAGAACAGCCGTGTCATTAAATACGGAGGCACGAAAAATGAAGACCACCGGTCGCTGGGCCTTGATGATTGCGCTTACAACAGCCCTTTCCATTCTAACCTCCTACCCACAAGCCGGCGCATCAATCGGTCAAGACTCAATCCCCATAGACGCCGGACAAAATAACGCATACAGGACAGATGTCGGGTTCGACGGCCTCGGCAACGCTGTCGCCG
>CAYIRV010000049.1:5171-9063 GCA_964365865.1 uncultured Thermodesulfobacteriota bacterium
AATAACGCATACAGGACAGATGTCGGGTTCGACGGCCTCGGCAACGCTGTCGCCGTATTCGAGCAACAGACAGGGGACAGGTACGGCATCTTCGCCAACGCCTATGTAAAGGACAAAGGCTGGGCCGGCCCTGTTGCCATAGACGCCGGACCCGGCAACGCGCACAGCGGAAAAATCGCTTTCAACGGCGCGGGCGATGCGGTAGTGGTCTTCAAGAAGGAAAAAGGCAAAGGATACGGCATCTATGCAAGTATGCGTCTGGGTGAAAAGGGCTGGGACAAGCCGCAAAGGATTGACGGCGGCTTAAAGGTCTCGGACGGCCACAAGGCGGCCTTTGACGCGCGCGGAAATGCGGCGGCCGTGTTTGAAGGGCACGATGGAAAGGCGTTCAGGATATACGCCAATATATACGACAGGGCCAAAGGCTGGCTCGGGCCAATCAAGATAAGCGGCTCCACAGGCAACGGATATTTCCCTGCCCCGGCCTTTGACCCGGATGGAAACCTGCATGTCGTATACTTTGAAGAATCCCCGGCAGGACTTGATTTAAACATAAGCAGATACGAGGCCAAAACCGGGCGGTGGGCGCCTCCTGCCAGACTGAACGGGCATATGTCCCCCACGACCCACAAGGAATGGAAACAAAGGGTCAAGAGCATCTCTTCGCAATTCGACTGGGACACGGCTTACGGAGACGCGTTAAGGGAAAAGATACCGCCTGAACAAAACGGCTGGAGCCCGACCAAGATGGATGCAAGATACAGGGACGCATATACCCCGAGCGTCATTACAAGGAAAGACGGCTCTATTTCGGTTTTCTTCATAGCCGGAGACGGAAATAACCTGAGGGCTTATACGGCCGATTACAGGAACGGCGCGGGCTGGGGCAAACCCGGCGTTATTGACGCAGGCGTGGCCGATGTGGAGCACATAAGGGCGTCAATGAACTCAAGCGGTGATATCGCCGTTGTCTTCACGCAGTATATCAACGACACGCTCAGGGTCCATGCGCGGACATTCAACGCCGGGACAGGCTGGACAGGCGCTGTCATAATAGACGCGGGCGACAAAACCGCCTACAACCCCGGTGTTGTATATACCGATGCCGGGGAGATTGTTGTCGTATGGTGCCAATGGGAAGGGGTTAATGTAAAGTCCTTTGCTAACATATATAAAAACGGCTCTTGGGGCGTTGCCCAAAGGCTTGAGAAGGAAGACGGAGAAACATGCGGGGTCAGAATCTTCGCCGGGCCCAACGGCTCGGTCATAATCGTTTACGAGCAGGAGATCCCGGCAGGGGGCGACAGGACAGTAAACAGGATATTCGCGTTGACAGGCGTGAAATAATCAGCCTGCGGCGCGCTCATGATATAATGGAAAAGGACAAGGGCCTCTCTATTCGCAAACAGCCAAATCCTGTCAGCGCCAATCCACAATCCTATTAGAAAAGAGACCTGATGCCTTCAGTAACCGTTAAGACCATCGCGACAGTTTGCTGCATCCTATCCTTTGCCTTCATGGCCTCGTGCACGCAGAATCCGTCAAAGGCGCCTGATGTTCAGGGCATGGCATATGTGCCGTCCGGAAAATTCGTCATGGGAAGCCTTGGCGAGGTCGAAGGGCAGAGCAAGGACTACGGCGACGGCGCGGTGGGCATTGATGTCGGCGTTGACGAACTGCCGAGGCACACGGCAAAACTCGAAAAAGGCTTTTACATGGACAGGTACGAGGTTACTCAGGCCGAATACAAGAAATTCGTTGACTCTACGGGCCACCGCTCGCCCGACAACCCGACGCATCCGGAAGACCCGTATATCTGGAAGAAAAATACCTATCCTGAGGGCATATCCGAAAACCCGGTGGCGCTCGTAAACTATGCCGATGCCCTTGCATACTGCAAATGGAACGGCAAGAGGCTCCCCGCGGAAGAGGAATGGGAAAAGGCATGTCGGGGCGATGACGGAAGGAGGTGGCCGTGGGGCGACACATTCGAGCCAACAAAGGCCAACACGCGGGCGCTTGAGCTTGTCCGGTCTTCGCCGGTGGGCGGCTTTCCTATGGATGTGAGCCAGTACGGCGTCTACGATATGGCCGGCAATCTCAGGGAATGGACTGACTCATGGTACATCCCTTATCCCGGCACAACCCTTAAAAGAGAAACCTTCGGGGAGCAGTTCAGGGTCGTGCGCGGCGGCTCTTGGGTTCACACGCATTTGCCTGAAAGCAGGTGCGCGGCACGGGGGTTTGTAATACCTGATATGAGGCATCGGAGCCTCGGGTTCAGGTGCGCCAAGGACGGCCCGTAGGCGGCCTGCCTTTCTATGTCAAAAAGGAAAAAATATATCTTCGCGGCCCTGCTTGCGGCTGTCTGGCTCGCGGCGTTCGTCTTTCTATATCTCGCCTTTTTCAAAAAAACCCCTGAACAAAAGGAAATCGCCGCGATAAAGAAATCTCTCATGGAGACCCCTGAGGACACATCTCTCAGGCACAGGTTAGGGCTCCTTTACATGTACTCAGGGGAATTTAAAAAGGCCGGGGACGAGTTCACAGCCATACTGAATGTTGACCCGTACAACACGAGGGCGCTTAACTCCCTGGGCATGGCCTACTACAGGAGCAACGAGCCGCACAAGGCGCTCACATACTGGAGGACGCTCCTGGAGATAGACCCTGGGAACTCCTTTGTATGGGACCTCGTAAACAGGCTCAGCAGCCCTGAAGGCTCCTCCAAAGGGCCGCACGGAGGCGAAGGAGCGCCGGCGCCGGAATGGGATAAACATTATCAGGCAGGCCAGAAGAGCTACCAGAGCAAAGACTATCCAAAGGCCATAGAGCGCTTCAACATGGCGCTTAAGCTTAATCCAAAGGACTTTAGGTCTCACTTCAACCTCGGCGCGTCTTATTACGAACTCGGGGAGCTTAAAAAGGCCAAAGCGAGCTGGCAGGAAGCCCTCAAACACAAGAGGGACGACCTCATGACCATGCGCCTTATAACCCTGGCGGACGATGGCTTAGACAGGCTTAAGGCCATAGAAGAGATGAAAAAACGCATAAGGGAAAAGCCTTCAGACTGGGAGCTTTATCTAAAGATTGGAGACGCTTACCTCAAAGACAAGAGCACGGTCAAGGATGCCCGGAGCGCATACGCCGAGGCAATGAGGCTTAACCCCCAGAAGACAGACACCTACTACAAACTCATGGACTTGAGCGCAAAGATTGACGACTACAACAGCGCCGCCCGGTATGCAAGGCTCCTCCTTGAGAAAAGCCCTGACGACCCCGAGGCAAAGGAAAGGCTCAAGTCCTATCTCGCTTATGATGATTTAATCGCCAAAGGCAGGGAGAGATGGAAAAAATCAGGCCCGGCCCCATATGAAGAGACGGCCCCTGTTGAAGAGAACGGCAAAACGCTCTTCTATATTGACAGATACGAGGTAACGAACGCGCAGTACAAGGCATTCCTCGATTCAACAGGCCGGCTGCCTCCATTGCGCTGGGGGGGCATATCAGGCGCCGAGAACCTGCCTGTCGCCAATGTAAGCTGGTATGACGCCCTCGTATACTGCAGATGGGCAGGCAAACGGCTGCCTACCGAGGAAGAATGGGTAAAGGCCGGCTGGAGGGATTCCTCCTCCGTGTACCCTTGGGGAGGCGCAATAGACTCCGGCAAGGCCAACACGGTCTTGTCCGGCTTTGGAAAAAACGCGCCTGTGGGCAGCTACGAGGCCCATAACGGGGTTTACGACATGATAGGCAATGTAATGGAATGGACCGTCTCTGGCGGAGAATCAAAGGTTAGAAGAGGCGGCTCCTTTGAGACAGACCCTAAACACATCCAGCGCTCATCAAGATGGTTGAAAGCCCCTGATGAGGCCGACGAATTTACCGGCTT
>CAYIRV010000050.1:0-9056 GCA_964365865.1 uncultured Thermodesulfobacteriota bacterium
GTGAGCATTTTTATTTCCGCCCTAACGCGGAGATCGGGAAAAAGAGCGATTTTTAAACGGATAAACCTTGTCGCTACCCCTTTATCCCCAAGACATCCTGCATATCGTAAAGGCCGTTGGGCTGAGCCGCCACCCAGATGGCGGCCCTTACAGCGCCAAGGGCGAATGTGTCGCGCGAAGACGCCCTGTGTGTAAGCTCCACCCTCTCCCCGATGCCAGCGAACATGACCGTATGGTCGCCTATTATGTCTCCGCCCCGGACGCTCAGGATGCCGATTTCCTCGGGCTTTCTCTCGCCCACGATGCCTTCCCTTCCGTAAACAGCGGTTTTGTCGAGGTCCCTGTTAAGGGCATTTGCTATGACCTCGGCGATTCTCACGGCAGTGCCCGATGGCGCGTCCTTCTTGTGCCTGTGGTGGGCCTCGACTATCTCTATGTCATAGTCCTTTCCTATTACCGAGGCCGCGTCGCGCACGAGCTTGAAAAGGAGGTTGACTCCCACGCTCATGTTAGGCGACATGACAATGGGCGTCTTTTTGCCAAGCTCCTTTATGCGGCTCCTCTGTCCTGTGGAAAATCCGGTCGTGCCGATGACAACGGCCTTTTTGAGCCTCACGGCCTCCTCGATATTCCTCATTGACGCATCCGGCGCGGTGAAGTCTATAATCACATCCGCCTTTTTGAAGGCGCGGGCCATGGAGTCCGTCACCTTCACCCCGAGCGGCCCGATATTAGCGGCCTCTCCAGCGTCTTTTCCGATGGATTGGGAGTCCTCTTTTTCGAGGGCGCCGGCGAGGGCCACGAGCTGGTTTGCCTTGATGGCCGCGATTATACTTTTACCCATCCTGCCGGCAGCGCCTGTAACCGCGATGTTTATCATCACCTATGCCTTTCCCGTCTTTATGCCAAAAGCCTTAAGCGCCTCTTTGAGCCTCGCCCTGTTCTCTGCCGACATCCTGACGAGCGGCAGCCTGAACTCCTCCTCTGCCATGCCCATGAGAGAAACAGCGGTCTTTACCGGTACTGGGTTTGTCTCTAAAAACATGGCCCGGTTAAGTGGTTCGAGCCTGTAGTGGAGCTTTTTAGCCTTTTCAATATTTCCTGAAAGGAACCCGTTCACCATATTCGATATGTCCTTGGGGACTATGTTGGATGTAACCGATATTACCCCGTGCCCGCCTATGGAAAGAAGCGGCAGTGTCGTGAAGTCGTCGCCTGAAAGCACGGAAAAACCCTTGCGCGAATATTCCAACACATCGCTCACCTGCTTCAAATCCCCGGTGGCTTCCTTGATTCCTACGATGCCCTTAATCTCCGAGAGCCTCGCAACGGTTTCCGGGAGCATGTTCACGCCCGTCCTTCCGGGCACATTATAAAGTATAATGGGTATTGACACTTCTTCCGCCACCTTTTTGTAGTGCTCGTAAAGTCCCTGCTGAGTGGGCTTGTTGTAGTAAGGGGTTATAAGGAGCGCGGCGTCTGCCCCTGCCTTTTCCGCGTGCCTCGTAAGCATTATGGTCTCTGAGGTCGAATTCGAGCCTGTGCCCGCGATAACCAAAACCCTTCCTGCCGCAGCCTCTATGGCTGTCTCGATAACCCGCTCGTGCTCCTCGTAGCTGAGAGTCGCGGACTCGCCTGTTGTGCCGCACGGCACAATGCCGTTCATGGAGTTTTTGACCTGAAACTCTATGAGCCTCTTAAGGCCGGTCTCGTCCACCAAGCCGTCCTTAAACGGCGTTATCAGCGCTGTAAAAGCCCCCTTGAACATTCGTCCTCCTTTATATCCTGATATAACCCTCAAAGACCTCTTCTGCCGGGCCTGTCATGTAAACATGGTTGTCCTTGCCCCAGTCTATGCTCAAAACCCCTCCGCGGAGATATACAGACACGGACCTTGATGTAAAACCCTTGAGATGGGAGGCCACTGCCGCGGCTGAGGCCCCTGTGCCGCACGCGAGCGTTTCGCCTGAACCCCTTTCCCAGACGCGCATCTTGATGCGCTTGGAGTTAATGACCTCTATGAATTCCACATTCGTCCTCTTCGGAAAGAACCTGTTGTTTTCCAAAAGCGGGCCGTACCTCTCTACAGGAAAGGAACCGACATCCTCGACGAATATCACGCAGTGCGGGTTGCCCATTGAGACGCATGTGATGTTGAATGTCCTGTCATCTATCTTAAGGGGAAGGTCTTTGATGATGCCGTCTCTTCCAACGGGCACGCGCCTGCCTTCGAGTATAGGCTCTCCCATGTCAACACGGACAAGGCTTCCGTCTTTTTCCGGCCTTATGACGCCCGCGAGCGTCTCTATGGCGAGCGGACTCTTTTTTGAAAGCCCGTGGCTCCATATGTAGTTGGCAAGACACCGTATGCCGTTACCGCACATCTCGACACGGCTTCCGTCGTGGTTGTATATGTCGAGCCTGAAGTCCGCGATTTCGGAGGCCTTTAAGATAAGGGCTTGGTCAAAACCCACCCCGAACCTCCTGTCAGAAAGCCTTTTTATCAGCCTCGAAAGCCCGTGGATAAACCTTCTGCGGCAGTCAATGACCATAAAATCGTTTCCGAGGCCGTGCATCTTTACGAAAGGCAGTTTCACGCCAAAACCTCCCCCCTTACGAGGTCTTTAACCGTCTCGCGCTTTCTTATGACAAGATAGTTGTTACCCTTGACCATGACCTCGGCGGCCCTCGGCCTTGAGTTATAATTGCTCGACATGGAAAACCCGTATGCGCCCGCGCTCATGACAGCGAGGAGGTCCCCTGACTTGACCTTAGGGATGATCCTGTCCTTTGCGAAAAAGTCCCCTGATTCGCACACAGGGCCCACGACATCGGCCGTAATCTCCTCGTCCGTATAATCGTCCACGGCCTTGAGCGCGTGATAAGAGCCGTAAAGGCTCGGCCTCGCAAGGTCGTTCATGGCCGCATCAACTATGATGAAGTTTTTGTGCGGCGTTTCCTTTGTATATAAGACCCTTGTTACGAGTATGCCGGCGTTTCCCGCGAGCACCCTGCCCGGCTCGAATATGAGCGTTACGCCCAGGCCCTTTGTCCCGTTGAGCACGGCTTGGCCGTATTTCGTGGGTTCCGGCGGCGCCTCTTTGTCATATGTGATGCCGAGCCCGCCGCCCATGTCTATGTATTTTATGTCCAGCCCCTGTTCGCGGAGCCTTGCGAGGAGGGACTTTGTCTTATTCAGCGCGACGATAAAAGGGCTGAGTTCGGTAATCTGACTGCCTATGTGGCAGTCTATGCCTGAGGGGACAAGGTTTTTAAGGCTGTTTTTCGCATAAACATATTCCTTTACCGCGGTCTCGACAGACATGCCGAACTTGTTCTTCTTAAGGCCGGTTGAAATATAGGGATGGGTCTTTGGGTCAACATCCGGGTTCACCCTTATGGCAAAAGAGGCCTTCTTCCTGAGCCTTCCGGCTACCCTGTCGAGGAGCCGGAGTTCCTGCGGGCTTTCGGCATTGAACATGAGTATGCTGCTTTTAACGGCATACTCAAGCTCGTCCTCTCTTTTGCCCACGCCGGAAAAAACAATCTTTCGCGGGTCGCCGCCTGCCTTGAGCGCCCTGTATAGCTCGCCTCCGGACACTATGTCAAAGCCGCTCCCCTCTCCCGCGAATACCTTAAGTACCGAGATGTTAGAGTTGGCCTTTACCGAAAAGCACACGAGGCGGCTCACAGCCTTGAACGACTTATCAAAGGCGCGGAAGTGCCTTTTCAACGTCCTTTGGCTGTAGATGTATAATGGCGTTCCGGCTTCTTTCGCGAGCCTTTGCACCGGCACGCCCTCTGCGTAGAGCTTATTGCCCCTGTATTTGAAAAAATGCATCTTGAGAAAAAACCCCCTAATCAGGTTTGGTTCGTTATCTTAATCAATATGTTCAACCAGCGCCTCGACAAGCTCTTGCGCCTCTTTTAAACATTTTTCTATCTCCTTCTTGGCCGGTTCTTCGGCAAAAAAAGGGTATCTCTGTAACAAATAATACCCGGTAACCATCTCGCACAACTGTCTGAACCTCTCCAATTGAGGCGCATATTTAACAGCCTCGTCAAGAAGCGCCTCAAGGTCATGAATCTTTTTGAGCCGCCAGCCTTTTGAAAGGAGAAAGGCCTTCAGATACTTTTCAACGGCCTGCTGGAGATGAAAGGCCGCGTCTTCAATATCGCCTTCCTTAATCCTCGCCCTAACCCGTTTTAAATCCCTCTCTGCCTTTTCAGTCCAGTCTTTCAGGCTGGAAGATTCCTTCTTATGCCGCATAAAGGAGTTTGCCTTTATTCAATATCGTTTCAAAGAAACGGTCGTGCCCCTTCAGCCTTTCATTAAGCTCCTTTGGAGTAAGGACTATCGGCTCAAAGGCGTATCCCCTTCTGGCCTCTGAGACGATTTTGCGCACATCCAAAAGCCTCTTGAAAAACCCGGCCTTCGTGTTCTTTATAATTAAAATGTCTATGTCGCTTTCTTCAGTCGGCGAACCCCAAGCGTATGAGCCGAACAGTATGACCTTTTCAGGTTTGTAGCCCTTCTTTAATAGCTCGACTATATTACTTATGACCTTTTCCGTGTTTTTTTCCATAATCGCCTACTGAACCCCCACCCCCCCTTCCCGTTGCAATGCTTCGCGCAACGGGAGCCCAGCCCCCGCAAGCGGGGAGGTGGAAAGGAAGGGGGCGATTGAAAACGCCCCCGCCTCGTCAGGCGGCTGAGGCCGCGCCTTTTTGCCGCAAGACGCGACAGAAAACAAAACAGCGCATATTGTTAAAAGCAAAACAAGCCTCTTTACCATATCCGCCTCAGCAAACGCATTTCTTGAGTTCGAGCCTTACTGCCTTGAGCCTGTCTTTTACGGTCTTTAACGCAGTGCCGCCGTAAACCACGCGCGCATTCACGGACCTTTCGATTGACACGGCCTTTCTCACGTCAGGCCCGAAAAGAGGGGAAAAGACCCGCCACTCCTTTAAGTCAAGGTCTTCGAGGGTCTTTTTGTTTTTTATGCAGTATGCCACGGCCTTTCCCACGGCAGAGTGCGCCTGCCTGAATGGAAGCCCTTTTTTAACGAGGTAATCCGCGGCGTCGGTCGCGTTCAAAAAACCCTCTTTGGCAGCCCTGAGCATGGCGTCTTTCTTAAATGTAAGCGTCTTAAGCATCGGGACAAAAACCTTGAGCGTTTCCTTAATCGTATCAACGGCGTCAAAAAGAGGCTCCTTATCCTCCTGCATGTCCTTGTTGTAGGAAAGGGGCAGGCCCTTCATCACCGTGAGGAACGTTATGAGACTCCCGTAAACCCTCCCTGTCTTTGCCCGCGCAAGCTCGGCGATGTCAGGGTTTTTCTTCTGCGGCATGATGGATGAACCTGTTGAAAACGCGTCGCTTAATTCAACGAAGCCGAACTCCTGACTCGACCAGAGGACAAGCTCCTCCGAGAGCCTCGATATGTGCATCATGAGAATGGACGAGGAGGACAGGAATTCAACTATAAAGTCCCTGTCGCTTACCGCGTCAATGCTGTTATCCGTAACGCGCGAAAACCCGAGAAGCCCTGCCGTATATGCCCTGTCGAGCTTATAAGGGCTTCCCGCGAGCGCGCCTGAGCCTAAAGGCATTGCATCGAGCCTGTCGAGACAGTCGAGGAAGCGGCCTGTGTCGCGCTTAAGCATTTCATAATACGCGAGCAGATGATGGCTCAAAAGCACGGGCTGCGCCCTCTGAAGGTGCGTGTATCCCGGCATTATGCACCCGATGTTTTCCCCGGCGATTTCTACGAGCGCCTGTTTAAGCCCGTGCAAAAGGGCTATGTGCCCGCAGATTTCGTCCCTGAGATACAGCCTTATATCGAGCGCCACCTGGTCGTTTCTTGACCTTCCTGTATGGAGCTTTCCGGCGAGCGGGCCGATTATTTCCGCAAGCCGGGCCTCCACTGCCATGTGTATGTCTTCCATGTCCGCAGTGAACCGGAATTTGTCCGAGGCAATCTCCCTTTCAATCCGTTCAAGGCCCTTTATAATCCTTTCCGCTTCTTTTTTCAAAAGAAGCCCCGCCTTTTGAAGCGTGCGCGTGTGCGCGACCGAGCCTGAGATGTCGTGCCTGAAGAGCCGCGCATCAAAGGAAATCGAGGCGTTGAACGCCTCCGCGAGGCAGTGCGTCTTTTCCTTGAACCTTCCTGACCAGAGTTTTTTATTCTTTTTGTCCATACGCCTGCTTATTAAGGTGTTTATTTATATAACCGGCGAACCTCTTAAAATCAGAGAGATGGTTTTTGAGCATATCGTAAACTTTCTCAATATCCACTTTCGCGTATTCATGGACGAGTATATTCCTGAAACCCGCCATGCCCTTGATCTCCGCGGCAAAACCCTTGGGTATAACCCCTATTTTGCCGAGGCGCTCTATAACGCCTGAATAGTCCTCTATGCCCGCCTCTCCTTTTTCCGCAAGGATATGGGAGGCGATGTCTATGACGATCTGAACCGCGACCTGCAACCCCCTTTCGGCGGCCCACTGCTTTTCAGTGTTCTTTTTGAAAACAGCGAACTCATGCCTGCTGAGATTCTCCAGCAATGAAAGGCGCTCTTCCAACTCCTTGAGCTTGGTCAATATCAATTTTTTGTCAATCATCCGCCGAACTTCCCTGCCTCTATCCGTTTACGCATATAATGGTGCTGTATGTCCATGAGCCTTTTCGCATCGTCGTAGCGGCGCATGGTATTTATCCAGAAATCCCTTCTCGCATCGCCATCAGCGCAATAAATGAGCCTGCCGTGTTTAATCACCTGTAAAGACAAAAACGGGCCTGCCTCGTTAAGGACTGCGAGGTCAACCTTGTTCGTATTAAGCGCCCCCATCAAGTCCGCCATAATCTCAGCCTTGAATCCGTAGCAATATCTTTTGTTCGCGACAGCCCCTTCGTCAACAAACACGGCAATGTCAATATCGCTCAACCCGCCGGCCAGCCCCTTTGCGTGCGAGCCGAAAAGATAGGCGAACTTGACCTCCATACGACCGGCGAAGAACTTGCCGAGTTTTTCATTAAGGCCTTCCATCAAGCCCCTCGACTATGGCCGCGTGCAGGAGCGGCACCATTATCTCGTGGTGACCTGTCAGGCTTATGCCTTTGCCGCTGTCCTGCGTGGGCCTTTTCACGACATTGGTAATTGGCCTGTAGTGCTGTATGAAGTCCATGTTCACGGCCGTAAAGCCGTATGCCTTGAAGCCTAAATTCCGGGCGAGCGTAAGGGCCTTTAAAAAGACCTCCGGCAGGATGACCGCGGAGCCTATGTTTATGTAAACCCCTTTTTCGAGGCTTGCGACAACCGAGGAAAAAAGCCTGAAGTCCCTCATTGACGCCTCTCCTGTGGCCGCCCCGTGCATGCGCGGGTGTATGTGCAGGATGTCGGTCCCGAGAGCCACATGCACTGTTACAGGTATCCCATGCCTGAACCCGGCGGCAATGATGCTCTTGTCCTTGTGCGGATATTTCGAGTTTTCAATGAGCCTTCCTACGGAAGAGCCGAGGCCTTTTTTGCCATGCCTTTTTATCGCGCTGTTTAAAATCCTGCCTGTCTCATCCGCCATGCCGAACGAGCCGTCCTTGAGCTCGCTGTCCACATCCTCGGATGTGCTCCCGGAAAAGGCAAGCTCAAAGTCATGGACAACGCACGCGCCGTTCATGGCAACGGCGTCAATTACGCCCCTTTCAATAAGGTCTATGATGACAGGGCCAAGCCCGGCCTTTATGACATGCGCGCCCATGCCTATTGCAACGGTTCTGCCTTCTTTCTTGGCCCTTACCACGGCCCCTGCCGCGTCCATTAACCCCTTTGCGCCAAGGAGGTTCGGCAGGCCGCCCAGAAACTCCCTGAAGCTTCGGCCCTGACTGAAAGGCAGGGCAAAGTCCCGCGCATGAACCTTGCTCTTTCGAGCCTTTAATGGATATGTCCTTACGGCCTTTGTGGAGATGGGCTTGAACTTCATCAGGGTCTGACCAGCCTTGTAAGACAGCGGCTTAAATAAGCCTCGGCCTCTTTCAGGGCGCCTTTATTTAATAACCCTCTGGAAAAGCATATAGTCAACAAGCTCGCACAGGACATGGCAGACGGTTATGTGCGTCTCCTGTATCCGGGCCGTTGTCTTTGAATCTATGTTAATGACGATGTCCGCCTTGTCAACGAGCTTGCCGCCGTCCTTGCCCGTGAGCGCGAAGGTCTTTATGCCAGCGCCCTTTGCCGCGTCCACGGCCTTTACGATATTTTCGGATGAGCCGCTCGTTGATATGGCCAAGAGTATGTCGTTCTCACGCGCGAGCGCCCTCACCTGCTTGGAGAACACCTGCTCAAACGAATAGTCGTTTCCTATGGATGTCAGGTTCGATGTGTCGGTCGTGAGCGCGAGCGCGGGCAAGGGCGGCCTTTCAATCTCGAACCTGTTCACGAACTCCGCGGCCATGTGCTGGGCGTCGGCCGCCGAGCCGCCGTTGCCGATTATGAGAAGCTTCCCCCCTGCCTTGAAGCACTCTGCAATGGCCTCCGCGCACTCGATGACAAGGGCGATGTTCCTCTTGCTCAGGAACCGCTCCTTTGTCTTTATGCTCTCCCTGAAAGACCGCGCGATTATCTCGCCTTCAACCCTGTCGTTTTCCATAAATACCGCCTGAAAAGCCTCGTCTTAAAAAAACTAGGCATATTACCGGGAGATTACCCGTAAAAACGCTCTTAGCGCCATTTTTAATATTATCTTCTGCTAAAAGAAGTGTCAAGGTTTTTGCCTGTCAGAACAGGAATTTGCCGTTCCTCTGTATGGCGCGGCCGTCCAAATATATGGCGCCGTCCTTTCTCAAGTCCTTTATCAGGTCCCAGTGTATGGCCGACATGTTCTTGCCCCCTGCCTCAGGGTAAGACCTTCCGAGCGCGAGGTGGACCGTGCCGCCGATTTTTTCATCAAAGAGTATGTCCTTTGAGCAGTTCTTTATGCCATAGTTCACGCCTATGCCAAGCTCGCCCAAATACCGCGCGCCTTTATCTGTGGCGAGCATTGCGAGGAGAAAGCCCTC
>CAYIRV010000051.1:0-9012 GCA_964365865.1 uncultured Thermodesulfobacteriota bacterium
ATGTCAAAGAAGGCGTCCACATGCGCGCCAAGGAGTTCCGGGGCTTTTTCAAGGCTGCGGCAAGCCATGAGAAAGACCCTCGATGAAATGGCCTCCGGGAGCTTGAGGAGCTTAAGTCTGTCCATATCAACAAGGCCTTTGCCCTTTTTTAAGCCCGCTTCTTTGAAAGCCTTTTGTGCCAAAGAATCCAGAAAAATGGAGTCCTTACGGAGCACAGAGGCAGTTCTCGCAACCGTGGAAACTATGTTTTCGTTGTATTTTTCTTTTATGAAAGGGATAAGTTCGAGCCTGATGCTGTTCCGGAGATAAACTGGGCTCAGGTTCGTGGGGTCAATGCAATGCCTTAGACCTTGCTTTTCGGCGTAATCCTCGATAGCGGCCCGCGAAACATGGATAAGCGGCCTGATGATGGCGCCACGGCGCGCCGGAATGCCTGAAAGCCCTGAAAGAGAGGAGCCTTTAATGAGACGCATCAGCACCGTCTCCGCGACATCATCGAGCGTGTGCCCGAGGGCGAGCCGCTTTGAACCTGTCTTACGCAGAGCGCCGGCCAAGAACCTGTAGCGCTCATCCCTCGCGGCCTCCTGAAGGGAAACGCCGTCCTTGGCCTTTAGCGAGCCTTTTTCAAGCGTCTTGCCGATGAATCTAAGCCCGTGCCGCTTTGAAAGCCTTTTTACAAACTCAAGGTCTTTTCTTGAAGCAGCGCCACGCAGGTTGTGGTTCAGGTGACAGACCGTAAGTTTAAGGCCGTATTCCTTCCTGAGCCTTATAAGCGCATGGAGAAGGACAACCGAATCAACTCCGCCTGAGACTGCGGCAACAACGCGGTCGCCGGTCCTCAGCATGCCGTGTTCCCTTACCGTATTTTTTACGATTTCGATAAGCCCTGACTTGGCTGCTAAATAAAAGACGCCCGCGGGCATCTACAGAGAGACCCTCGGCGCGCATCAATTATAATTTAATGGGGCAATCACGGCAAGATAAATCAGAGACAGACGTGAGCAACGTGGCCGGATTAATACGGGAGGTCATTCCTTTTCAGGCTTTTCAGGCTCCCCGCCCTTTAGCCTGAGCAGCTTTCGCTGTTTGGCAAAGATGTATTTTATTATTTTTTCCCTTATACCGTCATCCATGTCCAGGTATTTCACCGCCACTTCGTAGCCGTCTTTAATCCTGTCCACGCGCACGGCCTCGCATTTGAGCCTGACCACATGCGCGCATGTGGGAAGGAACGCCTTAAGCGTCAGCTTGTCCCCGGCCTTAAAAAGGTCCTGGCACACAAACCTCATGCCCCCGCCGCTTATACTGACCTGCCGGGCCTGCGGGAGGTTGAATCCGCTCTTTTCCGTCATGTGCCTGAGAAGCATATTGAGCTTCTGGTTTATGTCGAAGAGAAGCTCGTAAAGTTCGGCGTTGTCCTCGCTCTTGGGCTCGAGTTCGTCAAAGAACGCCTCCCAGTCAAGCTCATCCCTTGTCTCCTCTCCGGAGGCAAGTTCATAGTAAAGCGGGAAGTTGTCCTTTGCCCTGAAGAATTCGCGCTTTGCCGCGAGGTCCAGCTCTTCTACGGCGAACATCTTGTTTTTTTTGTCGTCCATGCGTGATTGCCCGTTCAGCGCAGCCCTTTCAGTATATCAGATTCCAGAAAGGCTTCAACTACTTCAGGGTCGAACTGGCTTCCGCTGCATTTTATGATTTCCGCTCTGGCGATGTCGAAGCTTAAGGCGTTGCGGTATGGCCTTGAGGATGTCATTGCGTCGAATGTGTCGGCAACGCAGAAGATGCGGGCCGGTATCGGTATTTCCTTGCCCGCGATTCCGTTAGGGTAGCCATTTCCGTCCCATCTCTCGTGGTGATAGAGGACAACCGCCTTTTCAGAATCGAGAAGGTTAAGGGGCCTCAGTATCTCCTCGCTCTTGAGCACATGGCTCTTCATCACATCCCTTTCCTCAGGGGTGAAGGCGCCTTTTTTAAGGAGTATATCGTCGCGGATGCCGATTTTCCCAACATCATGGAGCGGCCCGGCAAAACTTATGCAGTCGAGCACATCCTGCGGGCACTTCATCATCAGGGCGATTTTGACCGCGTACTGCGTAACGCGGTTCGAGTGGTCCTTGGTGTATGTATCCCTCGCGTCAAGCGCGTTTATAAGGGATGTTATCGCGCCTATTATGCTCGAAAATATATTCTCCGTGAGCGCAATGTTCTCGAGTTTCAAAGACGCCTTTGCCGTGAGGTTGAGCAGAAGCGTAAGGCCGTCCGATGTTACGAGGGCGCTGTCCGCGCCGAGGACAAGGCCCATGAGCAAGACGACTTCCCTGTTGATTATCATGGGCATGACAAGAAGCGGCACCCTCTCTCCGGTCCCGGTCATGGACTGCGCTCCGCCCAGCCCCTTAAGCCCGGCCCTGTCAATTTGGGCGTAGGAGTAGCACTTATTTCTATAGACGCTGTTAAAAGGTTCTTCCGAGAGCGCGAATCTTTTTCCGAGCGCCGAGTCCGTATCGTAGCCGGATTCCGATATAACGACAAGTTCCTTCGAGTCCTGCTCGACCACCATTATAAAGGCCATTTCCGCGTCTGTGATAATCTCTGCGAGGTCCATGGTCTTCCTGAATATATCCTCCTTTGCGTGAGCATCATCAAGGGTCTCGGTTATGGTGTGCAGGATGGAGAGTTCCTTTATCTTGTCCTCGAGCCTCCTCCTGGCAACGACAGGCATGCCTGCTATGGGCCTCTCTCTGGATGGCGCGGATGTCCGTTCCATATCGAACGAGCCGAGCACCCGTGCCTCGCCCGCAGCCTTTCTTATTGCCAACTCAAGCTCCTGAACCTTGAAGGGCTTTGTGAAAAAATCGGCTGCCCCGCGCTTTAAGGCAAAGACCGCGGAGTCAACGGAAGGGTGTCCGGTAATCATTATAATCGGGATGTACGGGGCCTCCTCCTTTGCCATGCGGAGAAAATCCATGCCGTTAAGCTCCGGCATGCTGATGTCGGTAACAAGGACATCGTACCCCATTGGGTCTTGCCTTAAGGCCCCGAGCGCGTCCTCGACATTCAAGAATGCCGAGACAACCCATCCCTTTCTTCCGAGGTATTCGGCTATCGCCTCGTTCACAAGGGAATCGTCGTCAACAAGCATTAACCTGAGTTGCTCAACCGATGCTATGTTTGCGTTCATTGACATACTATCCTGTTCCCCTCACCCTTCCCTCTCGCCTACGATGCCCACTTCCTCTTATCCCTCCCCCTTTATGGGGGAGGGCAGGGTGGGGGCGGGGAGAGGAATGAGCCTGCCCCCGCAGGCAGGAAGCTGGGGGTGAGGGGGTCGGCCTGCCTATGCCTTGACAAAAGCCTTGATTGCCGGCGCCCTCTCGGCCTCACGGGTGTACTCCTGCTGTCTTGATATGCCGGCGTCCGCATCAAAGGCAATGGTCTGAGTCGCGTCAGGAGGCCCGACCCACGCATCGGCCGCAGATGGAAAAACTCCGGCGGACGCGCCCTTGATGGCGGCTATCTGGTTGTAAGCGATACGGAGTTCGTCATGAAGGGAAATGTTCTGTCTGGCGAGCCTTATGCGCTCGCAGGCGTTTTTAATAACTAACCG
Source organism: uncultured Thermodesulfobacteriota bacterium (assembly GCA_964365865.1). Classification (GTDB taxonomy): domain Bacteria; phylum Desulfobacterota; class GWC2-55-46; order GWC2-55-46; family GWC2-55-46; genus CAYIRV01. The sequence goes on from CAYIRV010000051.1 coordinate 3,605, forward strand.
GAGTTCGTCGAGCCTGAACGGCTTTGCGATATAATCGTATGCCCCTTCCCGCATGGCCTTCATCGCTGTCTCTATGGCGGCGTAGCCTGTGATTATTACAACAAGTATGTCCTTGTCAAAGGCCATTACAGCTTTAAGGAGCTCGATTCCGTCCATGCCCGGCATCATGAGGTCCGTAATAACCATGTCAAACCTTTCAGCCTTGAGTTTCACAATCGCCTCTTCGCCGTCAGACGCCGAATCAGCTTGACAACCCCAACTCCTTACAGCCTCTGTTAGAAGGTCCCGCAGGTTTGCGTCGTCGTCCGTGATAAGGATTTTATAATTTTCCGCAGGCATTCAGGTATAAAACTCCCTTTCATCTGAATTAAGACCGCAGGCCGGTCTGAATTATTACTTTTTAGCGGTCTCGGATTCGCTCATGGAAGCGACAATCTGCCCCATGATGTGGTTCTTCTTGCCCTCCTCGGATATGATTACCACATCCGAGGCCTCCTTGGCCTGAGCGAATGTCCGGGAGTTGATTTTGCCGGCAAACCTGTCGTAAAAATTAATGTTAGCGCCGAAGAGCGTATCTACCTTAAACATGGCCCACCTCCTTATGTCTATATTCCCTCACTTTACTTATCGGCGGCCTGATATAAAGCTTTAGTGCTTTTTTTGATGATTTTAAAAAAAAGGCTTACCCTGTTTGGCATGTGCGGGGCTCGGAGGGTTTTTGGCATAATCGTTGATAAATACGGAAGAATCTGCGGGAATTAGGATAGCCGTGGACGGGTGTAAGCCTTTTTCGTCTTTATATCGCGGTGTGCCGGAAGCCTTTTTTAAAATCCCGGACACACCGGTATCACGCTGCGGGCCACTGTTACGCCCCGCAGCTCACACTCTTCAATTTCTCGACCCCTGCCCTTGTCTGAGCAGTTCCTTCCTTTGCTATGGCCTCCCAGCCGGTCTTAAGTTCGGCCACGATTCTCGTTACCGTCTCAATAGGCGCCGCGATATTCTTTATGTTGGCAAAGAGGAGTTGGCTGATTGAGAAGTTATAAAGCCTGTGGAGGTTTTCGGCAACCTCCCCGCCCTCTTCCATATTGAGGGTGTTCGCAAGCTCCATCACGATGTCGAGGGAGCGGTTTATGTAATGGTTCCTGTCCTCTGTGTTGCCCTCCCCAATGGCCAGCACCGCCCTCTTGTTAAACCTTATTATGCCGTCGCTGAGCATAATCACGAGCCTCACCCTGTCTGCGGTGAGGATTTGTATGTTCTGATACTGTTTGATGTTCTTCACATTCTGCATGCGCCCCTCCATGTTGTAAGCTTTTTTAACATCCCGACCATGAAATCTTTTGTCTCAGCCGCCCTATTTTCCGGTATTAACCTTGAATATCTGGTTCATGTAGCTGCTCTGATTCTGCATCCGGGAAAGCGATTGTTCAAGCGCGGCGAACTTTTTTCTCAGTGAATTCTCGGTTATTCCGAGCTTGTTGTTTATATTATCCATCTTCTTATCTATCTGCGTTACGGTCTTACTGTACCCGTCTTTTCTTGTCGGGATGAAGACATTCATATATCCGGTCATTGCGGTCTCAAAGGAAGAGGCCATTGAGTTAAGCGTGGCGATGACACCGCTCTCATTGCCCGCGAGCGCCGCGTCGAACCGTGTTGCGTCAAGGCTTAAGACCCCGTATTTGTCGTGCGTTACGCCCATTGCCGCGAGCGTCGAGCCTGAGTAGTCTGTGATTGTAACCTGCCTTAAGTTGTTCATCAGATTGTCTGTCGTGCTCTCGCTGTACATCGGCCCTTTCTTGGCCTGCGTGCCTTTCTGGGCCTTTATCTCGCTCATGAGCTTATTATACGAACTTACATAAGAATTTATTTTTGACTTAAGGTCATCCGTATCCTTTGACAATGTAAGCGTGTGCGTGGCTCCGGCGCTGTCCTTTTTAAGGGTAATAGTCACGCCGCTTATAAGGTCTGAAATCGTGTTTGAGGACCTTGTTACAGTAAGGCTGTCAACAATAAGTATAGCGTCTTTCGCTGTCTGAGACTCGGTCAGGTTGTAAGCGCCTGTCGTATATGAAAGGGCCGAAAGCCCGCTCGCGTCAGTGTTATTCAAATCATCGTCCGCGACCGCAACACTTACCGCATTCGAAGCGCCTGTGGTGTTGGAAGCAATGACCAGCCTGTATCCGGCCCCGTCGTTTATAACAGAGGCCTTTACTCCGGCGTTTGCCAGATTTACCGCATCCCTTATGCCGTTCAATGTATTGTTGGAGGAATCAATCGTTACATTCACGGCTGCGGCGCTTCCGACCTGAATGGAAAGCGTTCCTGTGCCAACGACATTCGTGCCCGCGGCGTAAGTCCCGGAATATACCGCGTGCGCCTGAGCGATCTGATTGACCTTTATATTATAGCTTCCGGCAGAGGCCGAGCTTGTTGCGGTTGCCGTAAATACCGAGGTGTCCGATGAGCCTGCCTTCAGGCCGAGGACAGTTGAAGACTTTAAAGGCGAATTCGCGGACTTAAGCATTGAGATAAAATTAAGGAGGCTCCCGAATGAGCTGATTTTGCTCTCGTAAGCCGTTTTTTCGGCCTTGGCCATGTCGAGAGACCGGCTCTCCACCTTCATGAGCTTGGATATGATGTCCTCGATATTGAGTCCGGACACGAGTCCGGTTGAGCTGACGGTAGCCATACGCCTCTAAACCTCCACGTCAAAAAGTGACTTCGCCAATTCCCTGAGCCGCGCGACCGTTGCCATATATTCCTCAGGCGGTATCTGCCTCAATACCTTTCCGTCTGAATCTATAATCCTTACAACCACGTTCTTATCGCCGTCAACCGCGAACACGGCTCTGGTTTGCGGGACATTGAGTTCCGGGGCCTTGGGCGCCTCTTTGACTTCAGGCTTGGCCTCATCCCGCGGCGCTGATGCGGGTTCAAGTTTATAACCTGAACCTTTTATTGGCTCGCGCACTGCCGGCTGCTTCTTTTCAACATACGCTGTGGTCATGCCGCTCATATTTACGACCGCTACCGCCATTTTACTCTCCGGCTAAAATCAAGGCCGGAGGGGCTCTCCGGCCCCTCCATGCCATGACTAAGAAACCACTCTTACCTTCCGAGGAGCGCCAACACCTGCTGCGGTATCTGGTTCGCCTGAGCGAGCACGGATATCGCGGCCTGCTGGGTTATCATATACTTGGTCATGTTCGCCGTCTCTATCGCGAAGTCCGCGTCTGTTATGCGGGACTTTGCGGATGTGAGGTTCTCGACTATGTTGCTAAGGTTAGCTACAGTATAGTCGAGACGGTTGTTGATGGCGCCTATCGTGCCCTTGTGCGTGTTGACCTGATTTACGGCCGTGTCAACAAACCCTATGGCCGCCTGCGCTGTTGCAAGCGTTGTAAGGTCTGCTGTCACGAGGCTCGCTGAAAGGGTCGCGACCTGAGCATCAATGCCGGTTATGGTTATCTGGTTGTTTACGCCGCTGTCTGCGCCCACCTGGAATGTGCCTGAGCCGGCGCTTACGACGAATGTGTTTGTGAGGGCGATGTTCTGGATGTTCGCGTTGACAGTCGTCTTGATTCCGAGGGATGTGAAGTTCACCTCGGTTGAGTTTAGGCCTGTCGGAGTAGCGACATTGTCTATAATCTGAGTATTTGTGCCGTCTGTCAGGGTGTACATCTTTCCGCTCGTCGTCCCGGCCGCGACTGTAAGCGTATAGGTGGCTGCGGCGGCCCCGAGGGATGTGATGTCCTCGATACCGTTCGCGGCAGAGAGGCTGGCGCCGAGTGTGCCTACGCTGCCTCCGAAGCCTCCGTTCAACACATTCTGGCCGTTAAACTTGGTGGAATCCGCTATCCTCTCTATTTCCGTCCTGAGCTGGCCGAACTCCTGATTGAGCGATGTCCTGTCAACGCTCTGGTTCGAGTCGTCAGCCGCCTGCACGCCGAGTTCCCTCATCCTCTGGAGCATCTCATGGATTTGGTCAAGACCGCCTTCCATCGTCTGTGTAAGGGATATGGCGTTGTTCGCGTTTCTGGCGGCCTGAGAAAGGCCCCGTATCTGGGCGGACATCCTGCTTGCGATGCCTATGCCCGCGGCGTCGTCCTTTGCCGAGTTAATCCTCAGTCCTGAAGAGAGCCTCTGCAGCGCGGATTGAAGCGGATTCTGAGCCCTGGACAAGTTCCTCTGAGCGTTAAGCGAAGACATGTTGGTGTTGATTACAAGAGCCATGTGTTACCCTCCTTAGTTTTTCCTCGGCTTCCGTGCCGAATTCTTTTTTTAAGGCGTCAGTCCGGCTTTTCGTGCTGTAGCTTCGGCTTTAGACCTCCTTTTCAGCCAAAATTACCGACTGCCTTACATGTCTATTATCGGAGGGTTCTTTAAAAACTTAAATCCCACCTTTGATAAAGGGGGGATTTAAGGGAGTTGCCAAGGCGATATCGCGGATAGATAAAGGGGGAAAAGGAGTAGGTTGGGTCAAGCGCGGCAGACCCAATAAAAATGGTTTGATTGGTGCGCTCCGCTTCACCCATCCTACGAACTCAATAAAGTGGTGGGGACACGCCACATCAAGGCTCTATGTAAAAGCGCGCGGGATAATCCTCCTTGTCAACTATGCACTGCATGGCTGACATATTGGACTGGTTGAATACGAGCGGGCCTTTGAGGTTCAGACTTACCTTCTTATCTTCGCTGAATACGGTAACCATGACGAGCACAGCCATAGAGGACTCATCAAAAAGCCCGATTGGGTCTGCATCGCCTTTTTTAAGGGGCACGGCATAGCCGGGCATGAAAAGGTTCGGGTCGGTCAGGAGGAACGCGGTCTCAGGGTCGTCAATGGACTGGAGCCATTTGAACCTCCCCTCGGCGTCATGGTCAATGAGGATGTATCTCTTAAGGCCCTCGAAGCCCGGAATGCCGCGGACGAAATTTATGACCTTGTCCCGTTCAACTGTTATGGAGCCGAACCTTACGGCGTTAAATGTTATGGGGCTTCCTGTGTCTTTTTCGGCTGTCATTTTTTCCACTCCGCCTTTATGGTTTCCGCTACTTCTGCCGGGAACATGCCTGCGGCCCTGATATTCTCATCCTGAATCCTCTTGTAAACCTCCTCCCTGTGGACCGTGTGTTTCATGGGCGCGTCAATGCCGAGCTTGACCTGATTGTCTTTTACCTCCACTATGACGAGCCTTATGTCGTCCCCTATCCTTACCGCCTCACCGGACTTCCTTGTCAATACCAACATGCGCCCTCCATGGCTTCAACAGGCTGCTGAAAAAGTCCATCTGCTTCGTTGTCTTCGTCGCTCGTCACTGCGGCGTATATACGAAATACGCCTCGCTCCTCGCCGCCTCCGGGGCACCCACGCCAAGTGGCGTGGGTCGGGAGCTTTTTGA
>CAYIRV010000052.1:0-8966 GCA_964365865.1 uncultured Thermodesulfobacteriota bacterium
TGCGCGTTCCTGCATGTCAACTACGGCCAGAGGACAGAGGCAAGGGAGCTCGAATCGTTCAATAATATTTCCGGTTACTACAACATCAAAGAGCGGCTCGTTGTTGACATAAGTTATCTTAAACTCATGGGCGGCTCTGCGCTCACTGACGGCAATATCGCCGTTCCTGCGGGAGAGCTTTCGAGAAAAGGAATCCCGGCCACCTATGTGCCCTTCAGGAACGCGCACCTGCTTTCCATAGCCGTGTCATGGGCAGAGGTCATTGGCGCAAGAAACATCTACATCGGCGCTGTTGAGGAGGACGGCTCAGGTTACCCGGACTGCAGAGAGTCTTTTTTCAAGGTATTCGAGGCCGGGGCCCGGCTCGGCACAAGGCCGGATTCAGGCATAAGCATAAAGACCCCTCTTATAAAAATGCACAAATCCGGCATCGTTAAAAAGGGAGTTGAGTTAAAAGCCCCCTTTCACCTTACTTGGTCTTGCTACAAGGACTCAATAAAGGCGTGCGGCGAGTGCGACTCCTGCCTATTGAGGCTCAGGGGCTTCAAGGAGGCAGGCGTAATTGACCCCCTGCCGTATCGCGCCGGCATGACGAAAACACTTAAATCAGATAAGGAGCAGGCATGACATTCACGCAGTTCTTGAAAGTCAAAAAAGGCATTGACCCGGAAGGCAAAGACCTGGATGATTTAATGGACGAGTATTACGACGAATACACGCTTTTCCTCAGGGGCGTAAAGGACGGCTGCGGGCCAAAGGAGTAGGGCTATGTCGCTTGACAGAATCTTTTCAAAGTTATACAATTTCTAATAAATGTATAACTTCTCAGAAAAAGGTTGGAAAATATGACTACAGTGAAAACCCTGTCAAAGGGGCAGGTGGTCATACCTGCGGAGATAAGGAAGAAATACCATATAGAGCCGGGGTCTGTGCTTCAGGTCATGGAGTACAACGGGATTATCTACCTCATCCCGCCGGCTGTTGACCCTGTCAAAGAGGGCTGCGGCATACTGCCGTCCAAGCCTTCTCTTTCCGAAAAGCTCCTCAAGGAACGTAAGCACGAGTTCAGATGACCACGCGCGGCCCTTTTATATTCGACAGCCACGCCATCCTTAAATACTTTCAGAAAGAGAAGGGGCACGAGAAGGTCATCCGCGTTCTCGAAGACGCGCAGAGAACCGGCGCAGTCAAATACATCAACATCATCAACCTCGGCGAGATAATCTACTCAACAAAAAGGCAGTTCGGCGACCAGAAGAAAATCGAGGCGCTCGCAAACATAGAAAGGCTCGGGTTTACGGTTTTGCCTGTATCCAACAGCACAGTATTTCAGGCCGCTGAGTATAAGGCGCAATACAGCATCTCTTATGCGGACTGTTTTGTCCTCGCATCGGCCCTCGAACAAAAGGCAGTGATAATAACAGGCGACCCGGAGTTCAGAAAAGTTGAGCACCTTGCGGACATAATGTGGGTTTGAGGCTGGCGGGGCGTATCTCACTTATTCCGTGCCGTAGGGATACTGGTAAGGATACGGCCGCGCCGGATACGGGTAGCCGTAGTAATAGACGACCTTTGGAGGCACGGGAAAGAGCTTGAGTTCAACCGGCGTAATCACAGGAAAGCCGTATTCCATCCTGCCGAGTTTTTTCTTTACAATGCCTTTGATTACCCCTGAGACTGTAATCCTTGCTTCTATCTTATAAATGGCCGTGTCGAGGTATCCGGGCGCTTCTATTATAAAACGGCCCCTTGAGACTTTTAATTCTGACTCAGCCGGGGCGTCGTCGTAGGATAGGGGTGTTTCGAGCACCTCAATCTCTGTTGTGTTTTCGAGGTTTTCAGAGGATAATATGACGCCGCCCCAGACGACCTTTTTGCCGGAATGCTTGTCCGGGGAGGACTGCGTTGCGTCAACGGTGAGAGTCCTGTCAGCGCCCATGAGCGCCTCTTTTGAGAGCGCCGAGGCGCATCCTGACAGGATTAGCGCAATCAAGACCATGAGCGCCGGAAACCGATTCTTCATAAAATAGATTCTACAGCCTGAAACCAATAAGGTCAATGTCCAAAAAACAGAACCTCATAGAGCTTGAAAATGAACGGCTCGCCCCATATGCGGCAAAGGGCGCTCTGACGAGGGGGAGGAGATACAAGGAGGCCGAGCACCCTTTCAGGACGCCCTTTCAGAGGGACAGGGACAGGATTATACACTGCAGCGCGTTCAGGAGGCTCGAATACAAGACACAGGTCTTTGTCTTCCACGAGGGCGACCACTACAGGACAAGGCTTACCCATACAATCGAAGTCGCCCAGATTTCGCGCACCATAGCCCGCGCCCTCGGACTTAACGAGGACTTGGCGGAAGCCATAGCCTTAGCGCACGACCTTGGGCATCCGCCTTTCGGCCATTCCGGCGAGGCGATGCTTAATGAGCTTATGTCAGGCCGCAACGGGTTCGAGCATAATGCCCACAGTTTAAGAATCGTGGAAGAGCTTGAAGTCAGATACCCGGACTTCAACGGCTTGAACCTCACATGGGAGGTAAGGGAAGGCATAGCCAAGCATAACTCGGAGCACGACAACCCGCTAATCCACAGCGAATACGAAAAGGACAAGCGCGCCTGTCTTGAGGCACAGATAGTGGACGTGGCGGACGAAATCGCCTACAACAACCACGACATTGACGACGGCATAGCCTCGGAGATGCTCGTGCCTGAAACGCTCAAGGATGTCGAGTTGTGGCGGGGTAATTTCGATACAATGAAAAGGAAATATCCCGGCGCGGACTTCAAGATATTGAGGCACCAGACCATCATAAGAATCATAAACGCTCAGGCAACCGACCTCGTTGACACGATAAAAAAAGTAATCGAAGATGAAGAAATCACATCGCTTGACGCCGTAAGGTCGCGTAAAAGACCGATTGCGCGCTTCAGCCCTGAAATGGAGAAAAAAAACAAGGAACTTAAGGGGTTTTTGAAGGAGAACCTGTATATGCATCACAGGGTAACGCGCATGGCCGACAAGGCGGAGAGGATAATAACCGAGCTTTTCAGGATTTACCTTAGAAAGTCTCGGCTCCTGCCTCCGCACGTCCACTCGAAGATTGACAAGACAGGAAAAGACCTCCACAGGGTGGTCTGCGACTACATAGCGGGCATGACCGACAGATTCGCGCTCGACGAATATAAAAAGCTCTTTGACCCGTACGAGAAGGTCTGACCCCGCGCCGCATGGAAATACCGCCCTTAAACGCTCCATGATCGACTTCCTCGAAAAACGCCGGCGCCTTCAGGCCCTTCTCTTTTACACGGTTTTAATATCCGTCTTCTACTTCCCTGTGGTGTTTGCCGGAAAAAGCCTTCAGCCCCCGCTCCTTCAGCCTCACGGCGTTGTCAGCGGCTGGCCCTACGGGTATGAGGGAAGGACGCCGGTAAACACATTCAACATCGACATGGCCACGCCCGCGTACTACGAATGGCCCATAAACAAACTCACGGGCGACATATACAAAAGCGGCGAGCTGCCGCTCTGGAACCCGTATCAGGCCGGAGGAACCCCTCTGGCCGCCCAGTACTCCACGAGGGTCTTTTTCCCCTATCAGATTCTTGAGGACATAAGCCCTGTATGGTCTTGGGACTTTTTCCTCCTCGGCAGACTCCTCATAGCCGGGTTCTTCACATACCTGTTTCTTGAAAGGCTTGGACTTGAGCATCTGCCATCCCTTTTCGGGGGCGCGCTCTACATGTTCTCAGGCGCGTTCACATGGTTCATAAACCTCGAGCAATTCTCCAACAGCGCCATGATGCTCCCTGTGCTCCTGCACTCCCTCGAACGGCTTTATCAAAACCGGGGCGGAAAGGACATTGTTTACTCATCCATTGCCTTTGCGCTCGTAATCCTCGCGGGCCAGCCTGAGGTTGCGCTCTATACGCTCTTTCTCGGATGGTGCTGGTTTGCGTTAAGGGTCATCATAAGGCGCGGAAAAAAAGAGCTCTGGAAAGGGGTCCGGTTATTCCTATCAGTAACGGTCTTAGGGCTTATGCTTTCAGCCCCGCTCATACTGCCGTTCCTTGAGCTTGTCAAAAACGCCCACCACATCCACCCGCAGGGCGGCGCCATGGGCACCGGGACGCTCAATAAAAAAGTCGCCATAGGCATACTCGCGCCGACAACCCACGAATACCCGCAGGAGCCGCTCTTTTATCCCGAAGAATTCCCTCTCGCCCGCGAAAAGACCCCTCAGGGAGAGGACTTTTTCTTCAGGATCTTCCCCACAAACGGGGTCTGGGACTCGCTCGGAGGATACACCGGCACAGTCGCGCTATTTCTATCCTTTACGGGCGTATTCACCGCCCTGCTGAAGCGCGGGAAGACCCCCCTCGCGCCTGAGTTGTATTTCTTCTTCGGCTTCGCCTCGTTCGTTCTTCTTAAAAACGCCGGCATAGCGCCTTTTGTCTGGCTCGGCGAACTCCCGCTCTTTGACCAGGTGTGGAGCCAGCGATGGGCGGGGCCGTCGTGGGTATTCGCTATTGCGTCCGCCGGGGCCATAGGTTTTCAAATCTTGAAAGACGGCCCTCAAAAAGGCCTTTTTCCGGAAGAGACCAAAAATTTTTCAATCGGCCCGGTTAGAAGTTTCTTCGCAAAACCGTTTGCCCCGTTTGTCATGACATTCATGCTGCTCATTTTCATCATAATATACATCTATCCCTATCGCGTAATCATCTACTACATGCGATATGCGGGGCAATATGAATACTTCGCCGGGCTCGGGCCCTCCTTTGTCATAGGGAGCGCGCTTGCCGTTGTGTTCATGTTCACGGCGTTCTTCATATCCTTAAACCACATGAAAGGAATGGGCGCAATCCATGCGCTCTTCCCGCTCGCGCTTTTGGAGCTATGGTGGGCAATGCCGAGAGGATACGGCTTTGACTGGCTTCTTTTAAAGCTGATACCTTTCGTTGCCGGCATCATCGGGGTCTACGCTTTCTTCAGGGGAAAAAGGAAGGCCGGGGCCGTGTTTGCCGCCTTATTCTTAATCTCCGCGATTGCCGTTGAGCTCACATCCCCGAGGGGACTGCCTGAAAGATACGACCCGTTCAAAAAAGCGCCTTATGTTGACTTCATAAAGGACAAGGGCGCGGGCAACAGGGTCTTGGCCGGTTACGGCATTCTCTTCCCGAATTTTGCATCGGCAATGGGCATTCACGACATACGCTACGTCAATTCGCTCGCCATAGCCGCATTTCAGGGCTACAGGTCAAGGCGCCTGCACAACTACAAGCTCCTTGACGGGGAATCCTCATCGCTCTGGTTCACCGGCAGACCTGAGCTTTATATTGACCTCGGTGATGAGAACCAACTCATCAAACAGCCTATTGAGCTTGATTTCCTTTCCAATATAAAGGCGTATTCGCTCTTGGGCGTCAGATACATAATCCTTCCCGGCTCGAACCTCTTTGAGCTTGACCCTAAGCCAAATGGCGCCGAGGGACTGAAGGTCGTGTATGACAGGGAGATGAAAATCTACGAAAACCCCTTTGCGCTTGGGCGCGCGTATGTTGCTTACAGCGCGGCATACGCTGCTTCCGCGGAAGAGGCAGAGGCGGCCGCGCTTGAGTTTTTCGGAGAAAAGGCCGTCATCGAAAAAGAGCCGCCGGAGTGGTTCCGGCCCAAAGACGACTTATCGCCCGGCCTTGCCGTAATAACAAAATACAGCCACAACAGCGTTACCGTGCAGACAAACGCCGAGTCAGACGGGGTCCTTGTGCTTAACGATATTTTCTATCCGGGATGGAAGGCGTATGTTGACGATGAAGACGCCTTGATATACAGGGTAAACGGCCTTGTGCGAGGCGTATTCATCAAAAAAGGCGCTCATACGGCCGTGTTCAAATACTCGCCAAACAGCTTCAAGGCAGGCGCGCTGCTCTCATTTTTGGCTGTATCGGCGTGCTTGGCTATAGGCTCAGGAAAAATCAGGATTTGATTTTGCCAGTGGAATCTAATATAATTTAAGGTGCTTGTAAAAGAGAGGAGGTTTCTTAAATGGGAGACTGCGGAACATGCGGCCCGTCAGGCGGCGGGCCGTTCTCAGAAGGGCTTGAGCTTGTGGAGTTCGTTTGCAATGCCCACGGCGGGACAGTGGCGAAATCGCCGCTGCCGGGGAACGGGCTTAAGACAAAGTGTCAGGGGTGCGGCGCTCCTTTTGTGCTCATGACCTTTGTTGACAAATGCCCCAAGTGCGGCGGAGTTCATGCCGTGTCCCCGCCGAGGTGCGACGACGCCGGGAATATCCAGTTCGCGGGCGCGGGATACAAACTGCCCGGAGACAGGTAAACGGAACCCCGGAAAAAAATGCGGAGAATGCCCTGAGCGGTCATGCGCCCTCAGGGCATTTTTCTTTGAGGAACCGCATGGCTGAATTCATCTCCTCATGGCTGCCGAGAAGCACTAATATGTCGCCCGCCTCTACAGCAAAGTCCGCGTGAGGGTTGGTCTTGGCAGAGCCTTTTCTCAAGATTGCTATGACGCTCGCGCCCGTTGACTTTCGGAGATTAATCTCGTGAAGCGTCTTTCCCGTGGCCCAGCAGTCCCGGTTCACATAGAATGTGTCCATGAGGCTCGCCTCGAATATGGAAGTGAGTTTTTCGAGCCTCCCGGCGCCTGAATATGGGGTTCTGAGCATCGCGTATCCTTCCTGCCGGACAAGGTCTATCTGGTTCTGTATTATGTTCGACGGTATGCGGTAGTCCCTGAGGACGCGCGCGAATATCTCGACAGAGGTCTCGAACTCCTCTGGTATGACCTGCGTTGCGCCGAGCCTGCCGAGTTCCTCCATCTCCCGCGTGTAGCGCGTCCTTACGATTATGGTGGCCGCGCCGTTCAACTCCCGCGCCTCCTTGACGATGCGCCTCGTGCTTATGGGGTCTGATATGGCCACAACCACCATCTTCGCGGACTCTATGCCCATCTTCTTAAGTATCTCCGGGTGGCACGCGTCCCCGAAATAGCCGTGCGCCCCGTTGGACTTCGCCTCCCTTACCCTCATTATATTCGCGTCAACGACTATGTGCGGCACGGCCGTCTCCTTGAGCACCTTTGCGAGGTTTCTGCCGTTCAGTCCGTAGCCTATTATAATCACATGGTTCGACGCCGACACCTTCTTGAAGTCTTTTTTCATGCCCCCCTTTCCGAGCGCCTTCCAGACCTCATAGGCCGCGCGCGACGCCCTCCTGAATATGAAAGGCGTTATAGCCATGCTGAATATGGATGCGCCCAGGAGGGACTGGTAAAGCCCGGCGGTCAGGAGGCCGTAGTCCTTGCCCATCTTTATGAGTATGAAGGAGAACTCGCCTATCTGCGCAAGGGCCATGCCCACGGCTATGGAAAGCCTGACCGGGTATTTAAGCGCCTGCCCTACGGCCACGAGGGCCGCGCTCTTGACAACGAATATGCCGGCCACGAGCAAAAGCACCAAGGGCAGGTTGTAGGCGAAGTATCTGACATCGAGGAGCATTCCGATGGACATGAAAAAAAGGGACGAAAAAATATCCCTGAACGGCACGACATCGGCCACTATCTGGTTCGAATATTCCGATTCCGAAACCGCCACCCCTGCGATGAACGCGCCTATGGCGAGCGAAAGGCCGAAGAACGATGTCAGCCACGCGGTGCCGAGGCATACGAGGACGATTGTAAGGATGAAGACCTCCCTGCTTTTAAGCCGGGCCACCTGATCGAATATCTTAGGTATCACATAGGTCACGGCCGCGATTATGGCGCCGAAGGCTATGAGCGAGAGGCCGATGCCCTTCGCAAGCGCGGACGCCGAGGCGCCGGAATCCCCTCCCAATATCCTCACGACCATGACCATCAGGACCACGCATATGTCCTGAAAGAGGAGTATGCCGAGGGACAGGGTGCCGTAGGCCGAATTAAGCTCCCCGCTGTCAAGAAGGAGCTTTAAAACTATCGCGGTGGATGAAAGGGATATTATGAAGCCCACGAGCACGGCCTGTGTTACGGTTAAGCCGAGCATCACGGCTATAACAGCGGCTATGACAGTGGTGATGGCGACCTGCATCAGGCCGCCTGATGTGGCCTCCCTCCTAATGTTGAGCATGCGCGTAAGGGAGAACTCGAGCCCGATGGTGAAAAGGAGGAGCACTATGCCTATCTGTGCCAAAGTCTCGACAGACTCAAGCTCCACGACAAGCCCGAACCCGTAAGGCCCGATTACCGCGCCTGTAACGAGGAACCCCACGACCGTCGGGAATCCGAGCCTCGTAAGGATGATGCTTATGGGCACTGACACGGCCATAAGCGCCACTATGTCTCTAAGAAGCGGTATGCTCTCCAAAAATATCCCCCCCTAAATCAGGCATTGGACGCGCCTCCCCTTGCCTTTTTCATCTCCTCTTCAAGCAGCGCGGCCTCTTTCTCTATCTTTTTTATTTCAGCAACGAGCCTGATGACTTCGGGCCTTGAGAGCGGATTTTCCAACGGAGGCCGCGCCATGTCGTATACTATGCCGCCGAGCTCGGCAAAAAGCCCCTCTGCCTTTTTATGGAGCGTATGCACGCGGAGCTTGAGCCTGCCGAGCTTGGCCCCTTCCTTTACCGCGCTTATGCCCTGGCCAACGGCCTTCTTCATCTCATCGTTCACATAGTCCCAGAATCCCATTTGGCCCTCCCTTTTGTCAATATGAGGCGTGGCCGTCAAATTCAGCCCGCTACTCCGATGATATAGGCGCTTAGAACCCGTGTCAAGACGGTTATAGGGAAAAACTTTGCAATATCAGGCATCTTAAAGTATACTTATGCACACACAACCGGAGGCAGGCTTACATGGAAGCTACGCGCAAGGCCGCTATAATCAACGGCAAGGAAATAGCCCTCGAAGAGCGGAAAAGGGTCAGTGAGGATGTCGGGGAGTTAAGGAAAAGACTCAACAAATCCCCGGGCCTT
>CAYIRV010000053.1:0-8854 GCA_964365865.1 uncultured Thermodesulfobacteriota bacterium
GGTCGAAGGTAAGCGTAAGCACGGCGAAATACGGCAGGAACCTCCGGGCCTGAGAACTCCTGAAGGCGAAATATACGCCAATTGCGAATACGATTGTGAAGAAGAGGAGCCTTTTAGTGTTGAAGATGTTTATGTCCGCGCGGTTATATTCAGGGTAGTCTATGCCGCCCTGAACGAGGAAGGCCTTAACCCCTGCGTCAAACCACTGGAGCACGGCCAGCAAAAGCGCCGCGAGCGTAGCGATTGCAAGGAGCGCGATTACGAGGCGCTTAATCCCCTTACCGCGTTCCGCGAGCCCCTTAAGCAGGCTGTCATAGCCCATGCCTGATGAGATGGCCGCGAATACGAAAGGCAGGAAAAGGAATTTTACCGGATACCGTATCTTGTTGAAGAACGGAAAATAGGAGTAAAGGTATTGATAAAAAAGTGTGTTCTTTCCCATTGCAAGCGAGAGGTAAAAGAGCGCTATGAGTATGAACAACATGGCGCGGCCCCTGGCCTTAAGGAAAAAAAAGGCCGACAAGAGCAGCGGGATAGCTCCTGTATAAACGGTCTTGAGCCAGCTTTGGTTGGCCCAATATTTTTCATTTGATGTGCCGTACCCGTAAAGGTCCGGTATGAAGAACTGTATAAAGTCCTTAAGGTCGAAAGACCAAGTAGTCGCCTCATGGTAGCTCAGGCCCCCTGCGCGAGTAGAGAGCCGCGAAAGCTCGATGAATGGGAAAAGCCCGGCGGCTGAGACGAAGATAAAAATCAAAACAGAGGACGCGAGGAGGCATGACCTTTTTATGAGCAAAGGCTCATTGTCATGCGAGGATTCAAATCTCAATATTGACGGCATCAGCGTATAGAACGTGAGGAAAAGCAATGTTCCGAAAAGCACCTCTATGCCGCCGCCCAAGAACATAACGGCGAGCGATATCCCGGTGATGGCTCCGTAAAGGTATGAGTCTTGCCTCACGGCCCTCCTGTAAAGCATTATGACGAGCGGCGCCCATGTTACGCTGAAGAGTGTGCTTATGAGGTTGTGGGAGGAAAAGAGGTAGCCGCTGAGCATAAAAACGAGCGCGCCGATGAGGGAGCCTGTCTTGCTTGCCTTGAGGTCCCGAAGAAGCAGGTAAGTGAATACCCCTGATAGAAAAAAGTGTACGATTATCGTCCAGTTGAAGGCAAGGTCAAAGGGCAGGAGCAGGAGGAGCGCGTTAACGGGATAAAGCACACCGGGCTGAAGGGTGGCAAGAAGCGGATGTCCGCCGTATGTGTACGGGTTCCACAGGGGAAACTCCCCTGCCTTTAGCGCCTCAACCCACAAATGCCTCGGAGGGATAAAGAAAACCGAAAGGTCGCGCTCTGTCAGGAGCAGGGCGCCGTTCAACACCGGATAGAAATAGAGCGCTGACAGGGCCGCGAGATATATTAACGCAAAAAAAAACATGGCAGAAAGTGAAGAACCCGTTACCATGCCGGGGGAACATATCCCCCAGCCGGTAACGGGTTCTTAGATTAGATAAAAAATCTTAGAAATTGAATTTAACCTGGGGCCCGAGCGTTGTGTTGCCGTTTGTAAATGTCATGGTAAAGGGGTTGTTATTCACCGTGATTGTTAGGAGTCCTGACCTGTCGGCATCGGCTCCGAAGGTCGCGTTTTGCGATACGGCCACAGTGGCCCCTGCTATATTTGCGTTAAAAAGAACCGCTGTAGCCGCGCTGGAGGCTTCCGTAGTGCCGAGCATGTAGGTCGTGCCTTTCAAAAGATACTGGGCGTGCAGTATGTTCGCGGCCCCTGCAACCGCGCCGCCGATGCCCTTGGCAGTGCTTACCCGCGCGTCTGATTGAAGGTCTATGAACCTCGGTATGGCCACTGCCGCGAGTATGGCAAGTATAACTATAACCATGACAAGCTCAATCAGGGTGAAGCCTTTTTTATTCGCTATCATCAATACCCTCCTTTTTTATAGACTTGCCACTTTTTTATTTATAACCATTTTTCCGTGCAATGTCAAGCGGTTTCATAGATACGGCTTGCTTGCATAAAAAAACCTTTACCGTTACGGCCATATTTACCATTTTTCATAGCCTTCTGTGGATGAATGCACCCTGCCCGCAGGAAGCTCGTAGCCGTAGCTGTTGCCAAAGGGGTCGAGCGGAGAGCCTTGCTCATCGGTTGTCATTGACTCGACGAAACTGCCGACAACGAGTATGTTGTAAATCTTGCCCTCGATGTCAGTCTTCGGGTCAAGGGTCTTGGCTGATGTAAGCTCCTTAAGAGAATTCGGAAGCCTTTTGTTGGCGAGCGTGAAATAACCTACAGACCTTCTTATATTTGAAAGCTCGATAATTAGGGCCGTCTCCCTTACCGTCTTTACGGATGTGATGTATCTGTGTATGCCTACAATCAAAAAAATCGCCACAAGGCAGATGGCGAGAAGGGTTTCGAATACGGTGCGTCCTCCCTCGTCTCCTGAAATGCCCCGGCAACGGAAGGGCGCCGACCGTGTCACCCCTTCCTCACTATCTTGAGTATATCCCACATGGGAAGGAATATGGCGAGCGCGAGGAAGAGCACCATGGCGAATATGAAGCCCAAGAGTATGGGTTCGAGCGTAGTGGTGAGGTTCCTTATCGAGGTATCCACCTCCTGGTCATAGTACTCGGCCACTTTTTCGAGCATGTCGTCGAGGTTGCCTGTCTCCTCGCCCACCTTCACCATCTGCGTTACCATGGGCTCGATATTTTTGCTCTTCGACATGGGCTCGGATATGCTTTTCCCGGCCCTCACCTCCGCCTCGATAGCCTTAACCTCGGCGGGAATCAACTTGTTTTCGACTGCCCTCGACACGATGTCGAGGCACTGGAGGATGGGCAGCCCGCTCTTATAGAGCGCCCCGAGCACCCTTGAGAAGCGGGACATTATGGATTTCAAGAGGAGCGGGCCGAATATCGGGAAGTTTATCGAAAGCCTGTCCCACTGGTACCTGCCCCGCTCCGTTGATATGTATGCTCGCGCGCCGACAATAAGAGCGACACCCGCGATTATCATGAGATACCAGTATGAGGAAAAATAACCGGAGAGCCGTATCAGGATGCGGGTCGGAAGCGGAAGCTCCACCTTGAACGAGCCGTAGAGCTGGGCGAACTTAGGTATCACGAACTTCATGATGACCACGACAGCGGCGAATATCGCGCCTACGACGATCTTTGGATACAGGGTCGCGGCCTTTACCTTTGCCCTGTTCTCGGCGTTTTTCTCGAGCATGAACGCGAGCCTGTCAAGCACTGAATCCAATATGCCGCCTGCCTCGCCGGCCACGACCATATTGGAGTAAAGCTCAGGAAAGACCTTGGGGTGCTTCGCGAGCGCCGCGGAAAAGGTCGAGCCTCCTTCGATGTCCTCCCGCACCGCCTTTATGACGGACACGAACATGGCGTTTCTCATCTGGCTTTCGAGGGTAAAAAGAGACCTCGTAAGAGGT
Source organism: uncultured Thermodesulfobacteriota bacterium (assembly GCA_964365865.1). Lineage (GTDB taxonomy): Bacteria > Desulfobacterota > GWC2-55-46 > GWC2-55-46 > GWC2-55-46 > CAYIRV01. The sequence goes on from CAYIRV010000053.1 coordinate 3,474, forward strand.
ACGCCTGCGGCAAACAGGGTCGAAATCTGGCGGCTGAAGAGTATAAGGTCCTGATGGGGGATTGTCTGGAACCATCCCGCCATATTCGGAAGCTTAAACGGCGCGGGAGATTTGGCCGTAACTTTTATGGGGATAAGCCCGCGGCTGCCGAGGGCCGCCTCGGTCGCCGTTATATCCGAGGCCTCGAGCGTGCCGGTAATGAGCGCGCCGTTTTTGTCTCTCGCCCTGTATTGAAAAAAAGGCATGGCTGTCAAGACCGTGATGCGCGAGCGTAATGCATGATGCGTAGAAAAGAATCAGCTGCAAATGATTTTACGCGCATCACGCTCACGGTTTCCAGTTCATTCGAGCACCTGTGTGGCCTGAATGACCTCTTCAACGGTTGTGTGGCCGGCGAGCACGGCCCTTACGCCCTGAACCCTGAGGGGCTTGAATCCCTTTTTCTTCGCGGCTTCGAGCAGCGCGTTGGCGTCGGCCTTGGCGAGCATAAGCGACCTCAGCTCTTCATCAGGCATAAGCACCTCGTGGATGCCTATCCTGCCCTTGAACCCGGTTCCCTTGCAGGCCGCGCAGCCCGCGCCCCTGTGGAACTTGGCTGTCTGCCCCTCGGCAACCCGCACCCCGAGCTCAGCAAGCATCTTGGGGGATGCGTCGTATGACTTGACGCAGCCTTGGCAGATTTTCCGGACGAGCCTCTGCGCGACTATGCACGCCACTGAGGACGATATGAGATACGGCTCCACCCCCATGTCGAGAAGCCTCGATATCGTGCCTACCGCGTCGTTGGTGTGCAACGTTGATATGACGAGGTGTCCTGTAAGGGCAGCGTGTACGGCGATTTCCGCGGTCTCCTTGTCCCTGACCTCTCCTATCATAACGATGTCCGGGTCCTGCCTAAGGATGTGTCTCAGGGCCGAGGCGAATGTAACGCCGACCTTCGGGTTGACCTGCACCTGATTCACCCTTTTCAGGTGGTATTCGACCGGGTCTTCCACGGTTACGAGATTTTTACCCGAAACATTCAACATACTGAGAAGCGAATATGCGGTGGTGGTCTTTCCGCTTCCTGTGGGGCCGGTTATGAGTATCATGCCGAAGGGCCTTCTTATGACCTTTTTGAGGCTGTCGAGGGAATCGGCGAAAGGCGTAAGCCTGTCCAAGTCAAGCATCATGGCTTCCTTGTCGAGGAGCCTCAAAACCGCCTTCTCTCCGTATATGGTCGGAAGAGTCGAAAGCCTTATGTCAATGTCCCTTCCCGATACCTTTACATAGAACCTTCCGTCCTGCGGGAGCCTCTTTTCCGCTATGTCGAGCTCCCCGAGTATCTTTATGCGCGATATGACCGCGGGGTGGAGCTTCAGCGGCAGGTTCGCGGTCTCGTTCAATACCCCGTCAACGCGCAACCTGACCCTCAGGATGTCCTCGTCAGGCTCTATGTGTATGTCGGATGCGCCGTCCGCTACGGCGCGGGACAGGAGCATGTTCACGAGTTGGATAACGGATGCCTCGCCGGCGATTTTTTCGAGTTTTTCCGGAAGCTCCTCCTCGCCCTTTAAAAGCTCGATACCGGTCGCCTGCGCCTTTTTAATCACATCATCGAAACTGACCGCGCCTTCCGCGCCGTAGTACTGGTTTATGGCCCTTATGAGTTCCGTCTCCGTGGTAACGAGCGGGGTTATCTGCTTGCCTGTGAGCTTTTTAAGCTCGTCAACGGCAAAGACATTCAAGGGGTCGAGCATGGCGACCTTAAGGGTGTTGCCGTCGAGGGTTATGGGGATGACCATGTTCCGCCGGGCAACGGGTTCCGGCACGAGCTTTATGAGTTGAGGGTCAAGGATGGCGTTGCTTAACATTATGGCCGGGATGTTGTACTGGTCGGCAAGCGCGTTTGCGATGTCGGCTTCCGTGGCGTAGCCCATGTTCACGAGGACCTTGCCCATCCTCGTGTTGGTCTTCTTGCCGACACTTAACGCATCCGTGAGCTGGACGTTGTTGATTATGCCCTTTGAAATGAGTATCTCGCCCATGGGCTGGAGTTTTTTAAGGACAGGCATACTTAATGATTATATCATGGCGCGTTGGTTGTCAAACAAAAAACCCGCGGCAGGGAGCCGCGGGTTTTTTAATGGCTGGTCTGACTGAAGGCTGAACGAATCAGGCGACGAACGAGCACTTGGACGCAGGCGTCCTCGTGTCCATGTTCCTTCCCCTGTTGATGTGGTCGTCTATCTCAGCCGCGCACCCTATCATCCTGCCGAAGAGGAATGTCGTGAAGGCGGCGCTCTCGACCTCCTTTTCGCCTAACTTCCCGGAGTTGAATGCCTCCCAGACAATCTTCAAGAGTATCACGGCAATGACCGCGTCAACATTCACGCAGTAGACATTGCTGCTGACCTTGGCCTCGAAAAGCGACTGGACGAGATTGCCGTAGAAGTCGAGGAAGATATTATAGACGCCCTTTTTCTCAAACAGGTCGCTTACGAACCTCTCCCTCGGGTCGTAGTTGACATCCTTGCCCTTAAAAACCGGATGGTTGACGCACGGCACCTTAAGATACTCGATGTTGCCGAAGGCCTTTTGCTCGGACTTGTACTTCGCGTACCACTTGGAGTACTTGTCCGCTATAGCCCGTAAGTCCAGCGAGTGCCTCTTGTCCGCCGGGTTCTTAAGTCCCGTGTCCTTGAACCTCTCGATAAGGAACGCTATTGCCTCATAGCCGTTTCCGCCGTGCGCAAACCCGGTGTGCGTCAAAAAACCCACGAATGCCTTGTTGAGCTGCACCCTCGACGGGTCCTCGGGGCCGTCGGCGCTTACCGCGCCCTTGCAGCCCTGAGCCGATATGGTGCCTGGACCGTTTGAGATGATGAGGCCCAGCAGCATCGAGAACTCGAAAAGCTCCTTTTCAGCCGGCCTTCTGCCTATGAGGGCCAGAAAAGCCGTCTCGGTAAAAGACCAGCGGCTGAGCAGGTCTTCGTTCTTGACCCCGCAGAACGCGTCCTTCGAGTGCCTTGAAGCAGGCACGCTGCAGCCCACGATAGTTGAAAAAACCCTCGAATACCAAGGCAACGCCATAAGGGTTGTTTTCGATATGTCCTTCTTTATAAGAGGCTCCCATCCGAGGGTCATCCATACGGCTGAAAGAAGCGCGTCGGCTGACGGTTTTCCTCCGGAGGTCTCTTTTACGAACTCTATGAACACGGATTTTTTGCCGAGTTTGTCTATGGCCTTGAGGACCGTCTTCGAGACAGTGTCGCCTTTGGATGCCGTAAACAGGGATTTGTCTTCCTTCTCAAGTCCCTTTACGATTGATTTATAGTCGAACTTCTCATGAGCGCCCTTATTAAGTCCGTATGTCTGGAACCTTTCGAGCAGGAAGGCCGATACATTGAGGGATTTTCTTATTGCGCCGGCCCCGAGTATGGAAATGGCCGATGATATGACCGTATTCGGGGAGTTCCCTGCCTCCCTCGCGGCATCCGATGCCGCGAGAGCCGGGTTTCCGTGGTGGTTCACATATGCGTTGAACGCTATATTCGCAAGGGCCTTTCCGTGCTCGTCAGGATAGCTCTTCAGGAGCGACATGACGAGATTTTCCTCAAGCGTGCGCTTGGAGGCGTCCAGTATCGAGATGTTGTGTATCTTAGTAACCTGAGTCTTATCGTCCATACGGGAAACGCCGCTCGTATCCCTCATGGTCTGGCGCGGGAACTGTGCGCCGATATGCTTGTTTATGTGCTCTATCTGCTCGCCGTACGGAGTGACGGCTTTTACGACCGGCTTATCGAGGGCCGAAGGAAGCGTTATGCCGGCGTTGTTCGCAAACCAGCACTTGAGAGACAAATCTCCCTTGGGCTCGAAGTCAGACGCGAAACCGTTCAGTTCCATCACCTTTGTGAGGGCCTCCGGAATATGCGCGATGTTGGTGACAACAGCGCCTTTCTTCGAGAAGACCGGCGCCTCGGGCGTATATATGCCGTCAACCCCGAAGCAGTCCATGAACCACCTTTCCTTGGCCAGCGCGTCGTCCCCTGAGCCCGCGAGGCTGCCGGCATGGCCGCACGCCTTTGTAAGCCGTGCCTTCCACCTTCCGACTATGCACGCCACAGTGGGCTTATTAATCCTTAGGCCGGCCTCGTAGTATCCGCCGGGTTCGACATATATGACGGCTCCCCTTGACCTGTTGTCGTTGTCCAGGGCATGGAAGAACTCGGCCGGCGCATAGTGTATGTAAACATCCTTTCCGCTCGATACCGAGGTCGTTGTGCCCCATCCCTTTGTAAGGAGGTAAACGGCTATCGTGGTGGTGAAGTTCCCTGAGTTGGAAAACAGCGCTATCGTGCCTTTTACGAGGGATTCATCGGGCTTGTTGCCTCCGAGCGCCCCGCCGATTCTGACCTTGTTCCACGCGTCAGCCACGCCCAGGCAGTTGGCCCCGAAGACATCCACGCCGTTTGTCTGGCATATCGCCCTTATGACGCGCGCGTCCGCAGCCGAGACCTTTTCAGTGAGTATTACGACCTTTTTAAGCTCAGGGTTGTGGCGCACGGCCTCGGCCACCCCGTCCTTGACCCCTGACGGCGGCAGATATATGACCGCGGTATTGAACCTGTGTCCCGCCTTTAAGCCCTCCCTTATCGAGTTATACACCGGGATATTGCCGAGCTTTGTCTCAAGGAACTGCCCTGAACGCCCCGGGCTCGTGCCAAAGGCCACATTGCCGCCGGAATATTCGTGGCTCACCGGCGTAACGCTCCGGCTTTCGTTTCCGAGGATATTGAGGACGCATACGCGGTCCTCCCTCGTGGCTATCTCCGTAAGGGAATTAACCCCGACAAAATACGGGAAGTTTTTTACGCCTTGTTTGTGCATGTCCCCTCCGTCATGTGTTCAAAATTATATCCGGACAGGGTGTTTTTCAACACTCTGCGGCCCGCCCTGCTACCTGCTCATCCGGGCGGCTAAGACCTTCCGCCCCTCTTTTTCCATCCACTTGTCAATGCTGAGAGCGTAGTTCACGACCTCGCTCATGGCGCTGTCGTGGCCGAAGAACCTGTAAGGGAGCCGGAGGCTGTCGAGGGTGTCCTTCATATAGGCCATACCCCTTATTAGGTTCGGCCCTCCTCTGCCTATGACCACGAAGAGCGGGGTCGGGCCCTTTGAGTTGAAGTAGTCCCTGAGCGCGTCGGCCATGGCCCTGAATGTCTCGTATATATCCGTGTTGTTGGCCTTGCCTCCGATGATGAAGAGCACATTGGACTGCTTGAGCCAGTATTTGTTGACTATCCTCGATATCTGGAACATCTTCTCGTAAGGCGGGTTGCCGCCGAAGTCCGAAGAAATCGTGGCCCTGTCTCCGAGGAGCTCGGTTACGAGCGCGTTGG
>CAYIRV010000054.1:0-8804 GCA_964365865.1 uncultured Thermodesulfobacteriota bacterium
GCACGCCGACCAGTCCGGCCTCATCGAATGGCTCTCATCCTTCAACACCCAAAGGCCCAATGTATTCCTCGCGCACGGCGAGAGTACGGCAAGAAAGACGCTCTCCGAGGCCATTAGCGCGCGCCTCAATATAACGCCGGTCCTTCCCGAAGACAACGAAGTCTACGACATATGACCTTGGCCATAACTTGATTTTTCTGAAAATTGGTGTCTAATTATATGTAATGCGGCCACTTCAATCAAGGCGCGGGTCAATCATGGTTTTTAAAAACCTCAAGCTCTTTCATAAGGCTCTAATCGCCCTCTTCATCATACTCCTGCCCATATTCATCGCATTTCTCACAGGCTATATAAAGAACAAGAGACACTTCGAGGAAAACATCCTCCATGATATGACCGGGACATCCGACCTCTATGAGGCGCTTATCTACCAGTTTATAGAAAAGACAAAGGAGCGCGTTGAGGATTTTTCGAGCGACGGCCACATAAGGGCCGAGCTTGAAAAAATCCTCAATGGAAAAAAGGGCCTTTCAAAGCCGCTCGGCGAGTATCTGTCAATGAATAAACTCCCGCTCGATAAGACCATAAGCAGGATATGCGTAATCTCCGGCTCAGGGATTGTCATTGCCTCGACAGACAGCCGTAAGGTTGGACAGGATGTGTCAGGCGAGGAATTTTTCAAAAAAGGGACAGTGCGTCTTTCCGCAACAGAGTCATATGGGGCAAAGGAGCCTGAGATTGCCGCTGCCGCGCCTGTTTACAGCCTCTCAACAGGAAAGAGGCTCGGAATAATAGCCAACTTCATCCTCGTAACAGAGATTAACTCCATATTGAAAGATATAGAGACGCGCTCGCTTGATATTGCAGAAGGCGTCAAGCCTGCTGAAAAGATTCTGCGGCAAGAAAGGAATGTTTACATCGTAAACAGCCGGTTTAGCGTAATAGCCGCGTCTTCTTTTTCACAAGGCGTATCAGCCGGAAAGCGCGTTGAAACCCTGCCTGTCAAAAAATGCCTCGGGGAAAAAACCGAATATACAGGCTATTACATGGACGGCGCAGGAACAGCGCTTATCGGCGCGTCTTCCTGCATCCCGGAACTCGGATGGACGCTCGTTGTCGAGACAGAAAAAAGCATGGCCCTTGCCTCGGCATACGGGGTACTCAGGGACGCGCTCCTTGCGGCCTTTATAAGCGCCGGTCTCATTGCCGCTGTTTTTATCGTATTTTTCAGGGCAATCATAGCGCGGCTTAAGAAACTGTCGGATGCGGCCTCGGAAATATCGAGGGGCAATTACTCGGCAACCGTCCCTGTTGACACTGAGGACGAAATCGGCGCGCTTTCAACTTCCTTCAATTCAATGGCCTCGGAGATAGACTCAAGGGCGCGGCTTCTGAAGGAGTCTGCCGGGAGACTGAGCGCCATAATAAACAGCTCAACCGCATATATCTACCTTAAGGGACTTGACGGCAGATACCTGCTCGCGAACAGCAGGTTTGAGGAACTGCTCGGCATAAAGGCGGAAAAGCTCATAGGGCTTACGGACTACGACCTTTTCCCCTATGATACGGCGTCGTCTTTCAGGGCAAATGATTTAAAGGCCGTGGAGGCGGGAAAGGCCATCGAGTTCGAGGAGGCAGTAGTCCGGCCCGACGGCGTGCGCCACTACATCTCGGTCAAGGCGCCTGTTAAGGGCACGGACGGGAATACGCTCGCAATTTGCGGCGTTTCAACCGATATAACCGAAAGAAGGCGGGCCGAGGAGAACATAGCCAGGCTTAACCGCATATACCTGATGCTCACCAAGATTAACGAGGCCATAATCCATATAAAGGATGCGGAACAATTCTATTACCGCGCGTGCAGGATAGCGGTCGAGGACGGCGGGTTTATGCTCGCGTGGATAGGGATTGTTGACGAGGCAACCGGCGCGGTCAGGCCCGTTGCCCAGTGGGGGCCGGCTATCCCGTATCTCGACAAAATAAGCATTTCAATAAAGGATGTCCCGGCTGGCAGAGGCCCAACAGGAACGGCCATAAGAGAGGGTAAGAACAGCATCTGCAATGACATCGAGCATGACGAGATGATGGCGTTGTGGAGGGAGGAGGCGCTCAAGGCCGGGCTTAAGTCATCAGCGGCCTTTCCGCTCTTCTCCGGCAAAAAACCAATCGGGGCCTTCAACCTTTATGCGGACGAGCCTTCTTTCTTCACTGACGAAGAGGCGAGCCTTATCGAAGGGCTCGCCGGCGACATCTCCTTTGCCATCGAGTCAATGGAGCTTGAAAAAGAGGCCCGGCAAAAGGAAAGAGAGCTTAACCTTATTCAGAACATCGCCCTCTCGGTAACAGAGGCACAAGACCTGAAGGCCGCGCTCAAGGTCGTGGTCGCGAATATATGCGAGGCGACCAACTGGGACTTCGGCGAGGTCTGGCTCCCGAATGAAGGCAGCACCGCGCTTGAATACTGCGGCGTGTGTTATTACGGCTCAAAGGAAGTCTTCAAGGGTTTCGCAGATGGAAGCAAAAAAATGGCGTTCGCGCCCGGACAAGGGCTTCCGGGAAGGGTTTGGCTGAATAAGAGGCCCGAATGGATAAAGGCTGTGGCTGTAGACCGGAGCGTGTTCCTCAGGGCCGAGAGCGCGGATAGGGCCGGGCTTAAGACAGGCTTCGCAGTGCCTATCGCGGTTGCGGGCGGCGCGGTCCTCGCGGTCATCGCCTTTTTCATGACAGAGGAGAAGGAGGAGGACAAGCGCCTCATTGAGTTAGTCTCTGCGGCCGCGGCCCAACTCGGGCCTGCCATACTGAGGAAAAGGGCAGAGGACAAAACCTTTGAGGAGAGGCTCAAGTACGAGGGGCTCGTGAATAACCTCGCCGTAGGCGTATTCCGCGCCGCAGCCGAGGTCCCGGGCCGCTTCATGGAGGCCAACCCCGCCTTAATATCAATGCTCGATGCCTCCTCAAAAGAGGAGTTTCTAAGATACAGCCTTGAGACCTTCCTATCCGGCAAGCAGCCACGCGAAGGGTTTCAGGAAAAATTATTCAGGCACGGCTTCGTAAAGAACGAAGAGGTCGAGGCAATAACGTTAAAGGGCCGGAAGGTCATGCTTTCGGCCTCGGCGGTGATGAAAAAGGACAGGTCAGGGGATGTTTTTATAGACGGCGTTATCGAGGATATTACAGAGAGGAAGAGGCTTCAGGCCCAGCTTGTGCAGTCCCAGAGGATGGAGGCTGTCGGCGCTCTGTCCGGCGGCATAGCCCATGACTTCAACAACATCATAACCGCGGTTGCGGGCTACGCGCATCTTATCTCCATGAAGGTCCAGGGTGAAGGGCCGTCAAAGGAGTATTCCGACCATATACTCACCCTTACGGAAAGGGCCGCCACCCTCGTGCAAGGCCTTTTAGCCTTTGGGAGAAAACAGGTCTCAAGCCCTCAGGCATTGGACTTGAACGAGCTTATAAAAAGGGTTGAAAAGATACTCCTTCGCATAATAGGCGAGGACATAGAGCTTAAGGCCATGTTCTCAAAGGCTCCGCTGATTGTCTGGGCCGATCCCGGCCAGCTCGAGCAGGTGCTTATGAACCTCGCAACCAACGCGCGGGACGCCATGCCCAAAGGCGGGGTGATTGCCATAAGCACCGCATTGGTCGAGCCTGACCGGGGATTTCTTAAGCCGCGCGGGCTTGAGGCCGGTAAATACGCGCTCATAACATTTTCAGACACGGGCGCAGGCATGGACGAGGATGTCAAGGCGCGCATATTCGAGCCGTTCTTCACGACAAAGGAGCAGGGCAAGGGCACGGGGCTCGGGCTCTCGACCGTGTACGGAATAATAAAACAGCACAGCGGGGCCATAGAGGTATTCTCAAAACCGAAACAGGGCGCAATATTCACCGTGTATCTCCCTGTTGCGGCAAATGCCTCTGTAGATGCCGGCGCCAAGCGCATCGGCGCGCCGAAGACAGGCACGGAGACAATACTTTTCGCCGAGGACGAGGATGAGGTAAGGTCAATAATAAAGGATGTGCTCGAGGCCTTTGGATATACTGTCATAGAGGCAAAGGACGGGGCAGAGGCGGTCGAAAAGTTCGAAGCTTATAAGGACAGGGTGCGTCTTTTGCTCTTTGATGTTATAATGCCCAAAAAGACCGGGCCGCAGGCCCTTGCGGACATCCGAAGGACAAGTCCGGATATAAAGGCCCTGTTCCTCAGCGGTTACGCCGGGGACAGGCTCGAAGGCATCGGGGCCGGCCAAGCGGAGCTTCTGCAAAAGCCCGTTGCGCCCACGGAGCTTTTAAGAAAGGTGAGGGAGGTGCTCGACAGATGAACCAAGAGCCGGCCGGGTCAATTCTCGTGGTTGACGACAATGCCTTTGTGTTAGAGACCACATCGCTCCTTTTAAAAAGCCACGGGTTCAATGTGTTTTCGTCCATTGACCCGGAGGACGCGCTCAGGAAGGCCTCCCAGCTCAGGTTCGACGCCGTGCTTACCGACATAAAGATGCCCAAGATGACCGGCCTCGAACTCCTCGAAAGGCTCAAGGCGATAAACGAGGCCATGCCCGTTATCCTGATGACGGCTTACATGGAGATGGACATGGCCGTTGACGCGGTCAAGAAAGGCGCCTTCGATTTCATTATAAAGCCCTATAAGCCCGATTACCTCGTGCACTCGATTAAAAAAGCGATTAATTACGCTCGGCTCGCGGAGATGGAAAGGAACTACAAGGCTCGGCTCGAGGAGGATGTCAGGAAAAAGACCGAGGAACTGAACCGCGCCCTGCTGATGGTAAAGGGCATAAGCAGGGAAATCGCCATCAGGATGACCGCGGTTTCCGAGTTCAGGGACACGACGACAGGGGTGCATGTGAAAAGAATCGGGCTGTATTCAGGCAGGCTCAGCGAGGCGCTTTCAATGCCCCCGGATTTCGTGGAGACCATAACATTCGCCTCGACCATGCACGACCTTGGGAAAATCGGCATTCCGGATTCCATACTCCTCAAGGCCGCGGCCCTCGGGCCTGAGGAGTTCGAGGTCATGAAGCAGCACACGATAATAGGCGCGAAAATCCTCGCCGACTCCGAGTACCCGTCCCTTCAGATGGCCGCTAAAATAGCCCTTACGCACCACGAGAGATGGGACGGCACAGGGTATCCCAAAGGGCTGAAGGCCGGGGACATACCGCTCGAAGGCAGGATCGTGATGCTCGTTGACCAGTACGACGCGCTTAGGAGCAAGAGGCCGTATAAAGGGGCCATTTCTCACGAAGAGGTGAAAAGAATCCTGACCGTTGGGGACAACAGGACCATGCCAGGGCATTTTGATTCCAATATCCTCGATGCGTTTATCGCGATTTCAGAGGATTTTGACAGGATATTCACAGGGCATTCGGACTGAGGCCGCTTACTCTAAACCGCCGGGCGTTTCCGGGGACTTCTCTTTAATGCCCGTTTCTTTAAACCGCGCCCAGCGGGTGTGCGGCCCGATGCCGGCGTATCTCAGGTAATTGCCATAGCTCTCGATAACCCTCTTTGTGTATGCGCGCGTCTCCCTGTAAGGGATTGACTCTATGAATTCGGCGGCCTCCTGAGGCTCGGCCGCCGCCCACCTCTTTACGGCGTTCGGCCCGGCGTTATATGCCGCGACGGTCTTGGCAAGGTCCCAGTCGAACATTTCGCCCAACTGCGCGAGGTAGCGCGCTCCGAACCAAGCGTTCGTGCCGGGGTCGAAAAGTTCAGCCGGGTCAAAGGCCGCGAGCCCGGCGGCCTTGGCCATGGCCCTGCCTGTATCAGGCATGAGCTGCATAAGCCCTATGGCGCCGGCCGGCGAGAACGCCTCCGGGTCAAATGCGCTCTCCTCGCGCATCACAGAGGCCGCGAGATACTCGTCAACCGGGACAGAAGGCCCGGCCTCCCTTATATACGCCGCGGCCCAGGCAGGATATGCAAGCTCAGGTATTTCAGCGGGTTTTTCTCCGTGTGCATCCGAGAGGGAGGTATATCTGTAATATGCAGCGAGCGCCCTTTTGTAGTCCCCGGCGGCCTTGAACATAAACGCAAGCGCCAAAACCCCGTCCCTGTCATCGGCATAGGCCTCGACGAGAAAAGACAGCTCTTCGGAAGCGTCTTTTCCGAGGCCGGAGAGAATAAGCTCCTCGGCAGCGAGATACGAATCTTCTGAAAAAAGCGCGCCTTTGCCTGCGCCTGCGTTTATTTGTAAGGGCGCCTGCGCCCCTTCAAACGCGGGTTCCGGCCACCCTATAACGCCCTTCCTATCCTCGGCGAGCTGGCAGTAGTATTTGCCCTTGAACCCGGAGCAGAGCATTTCATACAGCGCCTCTGCCTCTCTCTCCATGCCGGCCGACTCAGCGCTCCTTGCGGCCCAGTAAAGGAGTTTGTCTAAGCCCTTGGAACCCTTAAATGACGCCGCGTGAATGGAAAAAACCTTATAAGCCTCATCGTGTCTGCCTGACCTGTATTTAATCCAGAGCGTCTTCCATACGGCTTCCATCGCTGCCTGAGTCGAGGGAAATACTTCGATAACCTTTGCGTATGCTGAAAGCGCCTTTTCCATATAGCCTTCAGACTCGTCGAGATACGCCCGGTAGAGCATGGCATCCGTCCTCTCCCTTGTTCCGGGATGGCTTGAGGCGAGCCTTTTTTCAACATCATCCAAAAGCCCCATGTCAGAACGCCTTAGCGCAATCAGCGCGAGCATGCCGAGCGCCTCTCTCTCTTCCGCGCCCGACCCGCGCCTGAGAAGCTCCTTTAACGAGGCCGTTGCCTCCTTGTATCGCTTAAGCCGCATAAGGGAAGCGGAATACAGCATGGCCGATTCCGTATACGACTTCCCTTCCGCCTCGTGGATAATGGGAGAAAGCTCCTCGGCCGCCATGTCATAACGGGCGGCCGAAAAAAATCCCCTTGCCCGCAGGATGCGCTCGTCAATGCTCCACGGCATGGCAGGCAGGGCTGATGAAATAAGGCTGTTGTGGATTTCCGAGGCCGTTCCCGCTGCCTTGTGCCCCGGGTATTCGAGGAGGATGCGCCTCGAATACCCGAATGCCTCGTCCTTGTCGTTAAGGAGGCTCGACAGCGACGCTGCCTTGAGAAGCGCGTCCGGCAGGAGCCTATGGCGCGGATGCGCGAGGACAAAATCCCTGAAGCCGTTTCTCGCCTCAATCGTCATGCCCGCTTCTTCGAGGGTTTCGGCTTTTTTGAAAAGCGCCGCGGCTGAAAGAGGCCGGCCTTTTGACTCGACCACGACTGTCTCGTATGTCCTTATTGCCTCGTCGTAGAGTTTGAGCTTCCTCTGGGCGTTGGCAAGATGGAACATGACATGCCGGTCAATGTCGAGGAGCCTGAGCGCCTCGTTGAAGTAATCCGGCGCGATTGAAGCCCCCACCCTACCCTCCCCCACAAGTGGGGAGGGAGAAAGGAAGGGGGCGATTGAAACCCCGGATTCAGAGAGGAGCATGCCCATGTGCAAAGACGCCCGTCCTGCCCACATGGTGTCGGGGTAGAGTCTGATGATTCCCTTAAGGAGCGCCTGAGCCTCTTCTGTCCTGCCTTGTTTTTTATGAGCAATGGCTTTGGCGAAACATTCGTCAGGCAGGCATGAAATGGCCGCGTCTTGTTTTTGCAAGGGGAGCACCACAGGGACTGTCTGCCTTACGGCGCATGACTGCAGGGCTATGACCGCCGCAAGGATGAAAGCGGCCCGCAAAGTTCTGAACGCATCTATTTTATTACGGCTCGACATATCGTCATGCGGATTATATCACAGCGCCTTCGCCCCTTTTCGGAAAAACGCCCGTAAAAAAAATAAACCGCCTGCTTGATTAACCGCCTTGTTTGTGTATAATCTTAAGTCCTGTCCGAAGAACCTTACTCATATAAGGGCAGCCTTAAATAAAACGCAGCGGGGAAACCACAATGGTTCAGATGAATGAGTTCGCATTGGAACAGCAGATAGCATACTTCTCCATGGAGATAGGTTTTAAAAGCGACATACCCACATATTCGGGGGGTCTCGGGGTCCTTGCCGGAGACATGATAAGGTCGGCGGTTGACCTGAACCTTCCGATGACCGCGGTAACGCTCGCGCACAGGAAGGGCTACTTCCGCCAAGAGCTTGACACAGAGGGGCGCCAGACAGAGCGCCCTGACGAATGGCGGCCCGAAGAACGGCTTACGCCCCTTAAGTCCAGGATAAAGGTAAGGATAGAGGGCAGGGATGTCTATGTGCGGGCGTGGGAACACAAGCTCGAAAGCCCGGTTACGGGCTGGAAGGTGCCCATAATCCTGCTCGACACCAGCCTGCCTGAGAACGCGCCTGAGGACAGGGCAATAACAGACCATCTTTACGGCGGGGACGAGAGATACAGGTTCAAGCAGGAGGTCGTCCTCGGCATAGGCGGGGTCCTGATGCTCAGGGCCCTCGGCATAGGGGTCAAGAAGTACCACATGAACGAAGGGCACGCTGGGCTGCTCACGCTTGAGCTTTTGTCCAGACACAAGAAGGACATAGAATCGGTCTGGGACGAGAAATACATCTGGGACACGGACAAGGTGAAGGAACTCTGCGTATTCACCACGCACACCCCTGTAGAGGCCGGCCACGACAGGTTTTCCTACGAACTCGTCACAGAGGTCATGGGCGAGGTCATACCCCTCAATGTGCTGAAGGAACTCGGGGGCAAGGACAAGCTCAACCTGACGCTCCTTGCCATGAACCTGAGCAAGTACATAAACTGGGTCGCCAAAAAGCACGGCGAGGTCTCGAATGTCATGTTCCCCGGATACAA
>CAYIRV010000055.1:0-8763 GCA_964365865.1 uncultured Thermodesulfobacteriota bacterium
GCTCTGGAGGTCAAGAAAGTCAAAGGGTCTCTACGGCGCGCTTTTTTCCTTCGGGGTCTTCTTCTTTTTTATAGGGCTTTTCATCGAGTCCTTTGCCGTGCCCATAAAGCAGTTAATGGCAGAAAGGCGTTTTTATCTTCCGGGCATCGGCATAATCATCGGAAGCGCGTCAATATTGATGTACGGGGCCGACCGTTTGAAAGACAAAGGGTATTTGAGCGTATCCCGGACCGCGGCCGCCTTCATCATCCTCGCGCTCGTTGCCCCTTTGCTTTATGCGGGACTCAGGGAAAGGAACAGGGTTTGGAGCGACGATGAGATGCTCCTTACCGAGGCTATTGAAGCCTCCCCGGGCTGGCCCAGGCTCTACTTCGTGCGCGGGATAATCTATGACCTGAGGAATGATTACAACAGGGCGCTGTTGGACTATAATACCGCGGTCAGACTTAACCCTGCCTTTAAGGAAGCCTATAACAACCGGGGGTATCTATACTATGAGTTGAAGGATTACGGCAAGGCTGTAGAAGACTTCAACAGGGCCGGAGAACTTGCGCCAGAGGATTACTGGGTTTATTTCAACCGCGGTCTTGCCTTTGCGGGACTTGGCAAATATAAAGAGGCGGCAGCGGATTTCAGCGCGGCGATATTTCTCGACCCTGACCGCTCCGACGCATTCAACAACAGAGGCGCGGTATACATGGCCGCCGGTGAAAAAGAAAAGGCCGCCTCTGATTTGAATAAGGCGTGCTCAATGGGTTATGAGGCCGCGTGTAAAAATCTCGAAAAGATGAAAACAGGAAGCTGAGGAAAAAGGCGAGGGGACTAAAAAGAAAGTATGTCTATGTCGCTGTTGTTTCCTTTATCTCAACCGATGTGTGCCCGTACTCCTGAAGCCTGTTGGTCTTGACCTTTATGTCGCAGGGATTGCACCTGCCGTAGTGGCGGCAGACCCGGAAGGCATCCTCTATCTGAAAGTCGGCGTCCGTTATGTTGCCCACAGGGGTTCTGCCCTCGTAAAGGTCGCTGTGGCACCTGTAAACGCTCCCGTCGCTTCCTACTATCATCTCAGTGGTCTTGCACATGACGGTCTTTTCAAACTTTAAATCGCAGGCCCCTGGATACCTGAATGTGCCGTAAAGCTTGCCGTTGTATTCGCCGAGAAATTCCTTCTGCCGGAAATCAATGCCCAATAACCTGCAGTGCTCCTGTGCCTTTAAGACCTCCGCAGCCTGCGAGGGGTGCATAACGCCCCAGATGCCTATGGAGTATCCGGCGTTTTGCATCTTCAAAACCTTCTGAATGAGGGGTTCGAGTTCCATGACCTCAGGGTGATAGCTTACCCTTATGGAGGCGTATGGCGATTTTCTCTTAATCCTGTCCGGGCTTACCTGAGACATGAATTCGTCAATGTCGAACTGCAGGTTGGTGAGTATGTCAATGTTCAGCTCCGGCTTGATGTTGTTGAGGATGTAGATGAAGTCCTTATGAAGGCTCGGCTCCCCGCCCTGAATCGAAAGAGGGAGGTCGTCTCTGGAGCCAATCCTGTTCAAGCCGTTTACCCACTCCGCGCCGGTAAGCCGTCTTTTCACGAACCCGTCTGTTCCGAAGCGGTTAATGCAGTAAGAGCACTTCAGGTTGCAGGCAAGCGTCAGAAAGACCGCTATGTAGTTGTAGCTGTCAGGTATTGCTATGGGCTTGGGCTGTTTCATCCGGTTCCTCTCCGAGGAGTTTTACCAATGCGTCAAAGACAGTCTTGGGCCTGATGTCATACATGCACGGCCTTTTCTTCACGCATTCGGTCGAAAGGCATGGGAGGCAGTCGTATTCGACCTCAGGCAGGAGTTTCACCCCGTTCTTCACATACACCTCGTTAGCCATGGTCGGGCCGAAAAGCGAGACTATTTTTTTCCCGAGCGCGTGCGCGATATGAAGACCGAGGGAGTCGTTTGTAACGAGGAGCTTTACGGAATTTATCCACTCGATGTATTCTTCTATGGAATTAAGCCCCTTTTGCCAGCTTATGGAATATGACGGCCCGAGCATGGATTCAAGCTCCTTCCAATAATCGGCCGGCCATGCCTTTATGGGCCATTTTTCCCCGACATGGTTGTTGAAGCCTATGTCAAAAACGGTCTTTGACGATGGTTTGTATCCTATCATGGGCATCTCTCCTGCCCAGCGCTTGCCCACCATCTCGAAAAGGATGTCCTCCCAGTAGTTCCGGTTACTCACCTTGTCTTCCTGATTGAGGCATATCTCAAGCACATGCTCACTGCCGTCATAGGCCCTTGCCGAACCTGCCTCAGGGTCGAACCTGAAGCCGTATCTTCTCCATCCGCGGAGCGAATCGGATAAGGCGCATATGCCCGCGACCTTTTCGAGGTTTATGATGGTGTCGAACCTCTCGGCCTTTAATTGCAGGACCGTCGTAAGGTCATAGAGCATGATTCTGTCTATGTGCGGGTTCCCCTTGAGGAGCGACGCGGCCTTTTCGTCAACGAGCCATGTGACATGCGCGTCCTTGTACAGGTTCAGGAGCACGGTGCTCCTGAGCACATCGCCTAATGAGGTCGTGCGGCTTACCTCGTTCACGAGGGTCTCGGAATACCCGAGCTTTATGATAAGCACCTTTTCAACGGCCTTGGTCAGCACTTGGACGCCTCCTCTTTGTTGAATACCTCGTCAGTGTGTTTGAACCTCTCAAGCACGAAACTTTCGTATATGCCCCTCGCTGTGTCAATGAGCGAGAACCTCATGGGGTAGATTTTCGTTTTTACGAGGTAGGCCTTGACGACGTAGTACAGGACGAAGTAAAGGCCGGTAAGCGGGAGTTTTATCAAGCGGTTCACGATGAGGTTTCTGAGAGACGGCCGCCACAGGCATACGGTTGAAAGCAGGGACAGGTTCCGCTGGAGCATCTTCTCCCTCGGGCTGAAGCAGGAGAGCGGGGAGTTCGACTGGTAGCTCATGTGCAGTCTGTCGAAGTCGCCGTCAAAGTATCCGTTCTTTATCGCGAACTCGGCGAGCGCCGTCTTGGGGTAAGGGAAAAAGAGCGGAAATTCTCCGAGAGCGACCTTGCAGTCTATGTTCATGTCCAGGGATTCTATGTCTTCCTTAACCGTGGTGCTCGGCACGGCGAATATGGTGTTCGAGAATGTGGGTATGGAGTGCTTGTAACAGAGGCCGAATGCCTTGAGCATGTCGTCCCTCGTCATGTTCCGCTTGAGGAGCTGGTTTCTTACCCGCTCGTTCCCGCTCTCTATGGACATGCTGATGGACGCAAGACCGGCCTTCTTTAACTTAAGAACTATATTTTCGGTGAGGAGGTTGGCCCGCATCAGGCAGTGGAAGGGCACGCCCACCTCCTTCCTGTATTTTGCGGAAAATTCATCCAGCCATTCGTCGTCTTTAAGCACGAATATGTCGTCGTAGAACTTTATGAACTGGGTCTCGTATCTTTCCTTCAATTCCTTAAGCTCGGCCACCACCCGGTCAACGCTCATCCTGACATGCAGGGGGCCGTTGGACTTGTAGAGCATGTTGTATGTGTGGTTGAAGCAGTATGTGCACTTGTAAGGGCATCCCCTGCTGAGCATGAAGCTCCGCATGGGGAACCTGCCAAGCCGCGTCGTTGAATACACAAGCTCCCGGTCGAGGAAAGGCAAATCGTCAAGACCGCTCCTCTTAGGCCTTAACAATGGCCTTCCGTGCTGTGGAAAATTTTCTTTCGTAACTATGTTCGGTATCCCGTTAACGTCCCCTTTTTTTTCAATCGCGTCCAGAAGCTCCGGCCATGCGTCGTCCCCTTCGCCCATGCAGAGCGCGTCGAACGGGTGGGAGTGCACGGTTTCGGGAAAGAATGTGGCGTGAGGCCCGCCTATGACCGTGAATATTCCGCTGTCCGTCCTTTTTATAAGCTCGTTAGCGGCAATGTAGTATTTGTGCTCGCCTGTCTTCGCGCTGTAGGCAACGACATCGGGCTTGAACCTGAGCGCT
Organism: uncultured Thermodesulfobacteriota bacterium; assembly: GCA_964365865.1. Lineage (GTDB taxonomy): Bacteria > Desulfobacterota > GWC2-55-46 > GWC2-55-46 > GWC2-55-46 > CAYIRV01. The sequence goes on from CAYIRV010000055.1 coordinate 3,997, forward strand.
ATGTCCCTAAGGTCGCCGTTTGCAAGCACGGCGAGGCCGCATTGGTGCCCCTTTCTCTTGGCGAGCGCCGAGAGGAGCATTATGCCCATCGGGTCAATGTATTCCACATCTTTTATTACGAAGAGGATTTTCAAGTCATGCCCTTCCCTGAAGCTCCGGCTCGATGCGTCTGGGCCGGGTATTGTAGCGGCCCCGCTCCCTTACGCGCACCTCCCAGAAAAGCCCTGCTATCGCGCTTAGGACGCTCATTATGTTCTTGAGCCTGAATGCCTTTGTCTTTCCCGCGTCCCGGGGTCTGATGTTGACGCCGACTTCCGTATAGCTCGCGCCTGTGCGTATGAGTCTCACGAGTATTGACGCCATGTAAGCGAACCCCCATGTCTTCATCGGGATTCTTTTCAGAAGCTCTGCCCTTATCAGGCAAGTGCCGTTGTAGTATTTGAGGTTAAGCCCGAAGAGCGTGTTCATGCCGAGGCTGAAAGCCCTTGAAATAACCCTTCTCGCAAAAGGCCGCACCTCCGGGTTTGCCGTATAAGGGATAACTATGTCGGCAAAGCCTGCCTTTGAAAAGACCGCCTTGATCGCGTCAGCCGGGATTTCATCGTCCCCGGGTATCATTATTATAAACTTTTTTTTGGCGAGCCTCACGCCTTCGGTGTAGTTGTATCCGAAACCCATGTTCCTTTTGTTGTGTATGACCCTTATATTTTTCTCGCGCCTTTTAATCTCCTCTGCCACGGCTCCGGTGGAGTCCGTGCTGCAGTCGTCGAATATCAAGACCTCATAGTCAGGGAAAGAGCCGGACTCGTTCAATGCCTTTTTTATGGAATCAATCGCGCCCTGAAGGTTTTTCTCCTCGTTCAAGCACGGAACGATGAGCGATATCGAATACAGCGCGTCAGCACTTCGCATACCTGCGTTGCTCCTCATCTCGTCGTTGCGGCGTATACATTAATACGCCTCTCTTCTCGCTATCGTCGCGCCTTGGTCTGCTTTGTTCTGACGCGCTGTATGCGCATCTATTTATGACGCTGTGTAAAGCAGGGCGCGCCATCACTCTAATCCGTATCTGAATGCCCGCTCCGCGGCTTTTATTATGTCGTCCTTTCCGGGATAGTAAGCTGCCTCGAGCACATGGCTTGCGGGCGCGGGCACATCCGGAAGCGCGATTCTCTCAACAGGCGCCTTGAGATAGGAAAAGCCGTGCTCAAAGACCCTTGCCGCAATCTCGGCGCCTATGCCGTACTCCTTCCATCCCGTGTCCGCTATAAGGAGCCTGCCTGTTTTTTTTACGGATTCTATGACAAGTCCGGCGTCTAAGGGCTTAAGGGACCTTAAGTCAATAACCTCGGCGTCAATACCCTTCTCAGCCAATATTGAGGAGGCCGCGAGGGTTTCGCTTACCATGTGGGACACGGCCGCAATCGTTATGCCCCGGCCTTCTTTCCTTATTATGCCCTTGCCTATGGGGACAGTGTATCTCTCCTCAGGCACATGGCCTATGTGCTCATAGAGCCACCTATGTTCGAGGAACAGGACCGGGTTATTGTCGTATATTGCCGCAAGCAGCAGCCCCTTTGCGTCATACGGGGAAGCCGGCATCACCACCTTGAGCCCGGGTATGTGCGCTAATAGCGCATGGAGCGCCTGAGAGTGCTGGGCTGCCGAGCCCCAGCCCCGTCCTGTTATGGCCCTTATGGTAAGAGGGACGTTCGCGGCCCCTCCGAACATGTAATGCCATTTCGAGGCGTGGTTTATGAGCTGGTCCATTGCAAGAGGCAGGAAGTCAACCCTCATGTTAACGAGTATGGGCCTCATGCCAGCTATGGCCGCGCCCGTGGCTATGCCCGTAATCCCGTTCTCGGCAAGAGGGGTGTCCATGACCCTTGTTGGGCCGAATTTTTCTATAAGGCCCGATGTCGTGCCGAACACGGCGCCGCAATCGTCAACGCCCTGTCCCATGACAAAGACATCAGGGTCGTCCTCCATGGCCTGGTCCGTGGCCTCGAGTATGGCCTCCCTGTATGTAAGGCCGCGGAGCTTCTTGCCTGTTGCCGCCTTCTCGAACTCGACCTTATTGGTGTATATTTTTGTCCAGGGCATTGTTCACTCGCTGTAAATGTCGTCAAAGAGTTCTTGTTCTTGAGGAAAGGGGCTTTCCTCGGCGTATTCGACCGCCTCCTCTACCTCTGTCCTGACAGCCCTTTCTATGATGCCGAGTTCAGCGTCTGTCACGGTTTTTTCCTCTGTGAGCTTTTCCTTAAATCTTTTTAGCGGGCATTTTTCCTTCCATTCACTAAGTTCTTCCGCGGGCCGCGCGCCTTTTACATGGTCTTCCTCAGGCCCTACATGGCCTTTCCACCTGTAGGTCTTTGCCTCTATGAGCGTCGGGCCTTGGCCCCTCCGTGCCTTGCCGACAGCCGTGCTTGATGCCCGGTAGACCTCTGCCGCGTCGTTTCCGTCAATGCAAAGGCCCTCGATGCCGAAGGCATGAGCAACGGATGCGATTCTGCAGGAGGCGTGGCGCGCGTTCTGGGGAGAGTTCGTTGCGTAGAAGTTGTTCTCGCATATGAAGACCACAGGGAGTTTCTTGAGGGCCGCGAAGTTCAGGGATTCGTAAAACGCGCCTTCTTCGGCAGCGCCGTCCCCGAAGAATATCACGCTCACCCTGTTCTTGCGCCTCATCTTTGACGCGAGCGCTACGCCCACGCCTATGGGTATGCCGCCGCCGACTATGGCCGATGTGCCGGGTATGTTGTTTGTCATGTCAACTATGTGCATTGAGCCGCCCTTGCCCTTGCTGCAGCCGGTTTTTTTCCCGAAGAACTCGGCCATGAGGAGCTTCATGTCAGCGCCTTTGGCGATTGCGTGGCCGTGGCCCCTGTGATTTGAAATTACATAGTCGCTCTGCCGGAGGTTGAGACAGACCCCGGCGGCAATCGCCTCCTGGCCGATGCAGAGGTGAACCGGACAGCGCATCTCCTGTTTGGGATAAAGCTCGACGATTTTTTCCTCAAAAAGCCTTATCTTGAGCATCATGGTATAGATGCCTATGCAGACCTCGCGGGAAAGGGCGTCAGGGTCTGAAGCGGCCTTTTTTTCGTCTTTTATGATGATGTTGTCTGTCATTGGTATATATCAGGGGCTTAAATGAAGTTCACATGCGCCGGCGGGTTTTTAAGGTCCCAGAGGTAACGGTTCACTTCGTCCATCCTGCAGTTCATGCGGCAGTCTTTTATGTCGAGTCCGTTAGCCGCATACTTGAGGGCCCTTTTCCTCTTTTCGCCGCCCCATATCTCTTTAATCGTGTTTTCGCGGATGTTCCCGAATAAAAACCTCTCGTCGCTGAGGTGCGCGCTGCACGCCCACACGCCGCCGCCTGAGTCAATGTACGCCCAGAACGGGATGGCGAGGCATCTGTCGTAGGGTTTTTCCGCCTCATCGAGCTTTCTCATGGCATTGAGCCTGAATATGACCTTGAAGCGCTCGTCCTCGATTTTCTTGAGCTTCTCGCTCAAGTCGTAGTAGGGGCTGTATCTGATGTCATTGTATTTGCGGGTTATGCTCTTAAGGTGCTGCGAGTATGATTTTATGACAAGGTAATCCGCGCCGAGCTCCTTTGCCTTTATGGCCAGAGGAGCGGCCTCTTCAGCGTTTTCAGGAAGGAGTATGAGCTGCATGCCTATGGTCGTCTTGAGCTTCTCTTTATTCCTGAACCTTACGGCCAGCGCTATGTTATCAATGACCCTTTCAAGGTCATCCTCCCTTGTCCTGTGGATAGCGGCGTAGGTCTTAGGGGTCGCGGCGTTTATGCTGATTTTTATCCATGTTATTGATGAAAGGCACTCGTTAATCAACCTTTCGGTAAGGAGCACGCCGTTTGATGTTACGGCCGCGTCAATGCCTGAGTCTTTCGTGTGGTTTATTATGGAGGCGATGTCCTTGTGAAGGAGCGGCTCTCCTTCGCCCGCGAACATGATGCTCTTTACACCAACCGAGGAAAGCTCTGAGATGCGCTTCTTGAGTAAATCGCTGTCGAGGAAGCGGTGTTCGTAGCCCATGTAGTCGAGGGCGCAGTATGTGCACCTGTGGTTGCAGGCACCCGCGGGCGAGACCTCCATGTAAATCGGGTAGATGTCCTTGTCCGAGAGCCAGTCGCTCAGGCGGCCGACATGATACATGAGTTTGTGGCTGTCTATCCTGAATGGGTCCATCACTGTTTCGTCCCGTTAAATACCGCACAGGACAATATCTTATAAATTAACATAAGTCTTGACATATAACAATTTAAATTGTTTATTTATCATGGATGATAATGGATTTTACACAGGAAGATGACCGCTTTTTTCTGTCGAACGAAATCCTCATAATCGTCTTTGTCTATACGCTTTCCTACGGCCTTACTCTCCTGAACTCCGGTCTTTATCTCGATGACTTTGTCATGACCGGGTTTTACCAGAACCCTGCCAATGTGCTTGAGGCATACAAGGAATTAGGCTATTTCCTGTACTGGCCGGCCTTCCTGCACATCCTTGCGTTCAAGCTCCAGCCTTCAGCCGGGGTTTTCATTGAAAGACTCGTTATATTCCTTTCATACCTCTTTTCAGCCCTGTTCCTATGCGGCGCGCTTAAAAAGGTGGATGAGATTGACCGTGCTTCGAGAATCACCCTGATTGTTTTCTTCGCGGTGATGCCGGTAAACTTTTCGAGAATCGTGATTTCAAACATCAACAGCGCGCTCTGCAACTTGTTTTTCTTCGCGGGACT
>CAYIRV010000056.1:0-8715 GCA_964365865.1 uncultured Thermodesulfobacteriota bacterium
TGCTAATGTATATATCTCAATAGGATTAAAATCTCAAATTTCAAATGCCCCCTCACCCATCCCTCTCCCCAGAGTGGAGAGGGAAGGGTGAGGGGGCCGCGTCCAACCAGGCATATCTGTCAGGCGACATGAAAGTCATTGCAGAGGCCCGTGAGGGAGTCCGCACGGCAGACGGCCCTCAGTGTAAAGCCGATGAATCCGTCATCAAGGTTCCGGGGCAGAACAACGGTTCTGTTTCCTACATTTCAAATTTGTATGGCGAGGCTTCTGCCTATGAATCAAGCTATAACCCTGAAGGCGGTGATAAAGGCTCGGATAGAGACGGGCCCGTTGGCGATGTTGACGGCGCATCAGGCAACGGAGCGCCTGTTTTCAGCTTGTTCAAGGAGACCGGAATCTACGGCAAAGACACTGCCTCTAACGCGGGCCGAACGGCCGGGCTTTCAGGCGCAGAGGAAATTTATCGAAGAATCGAGGACGCGGTATCGTCAATCCGGTCAAAGGCCGTCAGGTCGGTGCGGCTTCGACTGCACCCTGAAAACATGGGCGAGATGAGCTTAAAGCTTACCGAGTCGGACTCTGTCATAAGCGCGCGCATCACTGTTACCAGCCATGTTGTCAAAGACCTTCTCGATGCGGATTCATCAAGGCTCAGGAACATATTTCTCGCCGAGGGCATCAGTCTCGGCAAATGCTCGGTCGAGCTTTCATCTAATTTTTCATCAAACGACTCCGGCGGCTTCATGCGGGCCTGGGACAACAATGGGCATGGCCGGGGCAGCGCGTCCGCCATGCAGGCAAGGCCGGGGACAGACCGAGACCCTGAAAAAAGCCTGCTCGGTGCATACAGCTCATTTCTAACAAGAAGAGGCGGAATAGATGTCTTTGTTTAATAAAACCCGTTAAAGGAAAGGAGGTTCCATGCAGGTTCAGGGAGTAAACCCGGCATTAGATGCGGGCGCCATACAAAAGGCTTATGAGAAAAATCTCGACAAGGACGCATTTTTGAGGCTTCTCGTAACACAGCTTCAGCATCAGGACCCTTTAGAACCAATGGACAACACGGCCTTTGTCGCCCAACTCGCGCAGTTCAGTTCTCTTGAAGGCATAACCAACATCGAAAAGGCGGTTAAGGGGCTGGGAGAGGCGATGTCCGGTTCAAAGGACTACGGGGCGCTTTCTCTTATAGGCAGAAGGCTCAAGGTGGACGGGGGAATATTCAGATATTCCTTTGAGGCCGCCTCTCTCGGCTACACCCTCGACAAAGACGCGGCCAAGGCCATGCTCAGCGTCTTCGACTCGTCCGGAAGGCAGGTTGACGCCATAAGGCTCGATGGCGTGGGCCGCGGCAGCCACGAGATGACATGGGGCAACGGCAGGGCAGGGGATTCATACAGCTTCAGCGTTTCCGCAACAGACGGAACAGGCGGGCAAATACCGGTAAGGACATGGACTTCAGGGCCGGCGACAGGCGTGAGCTTCAGCTCAGGAAGACCAGAAGTACACATGAACGGAGTTACTGTTGACATGGACAGGATAATTGAAATCTACTAAAAAAAAGATTACCCGTAAAAAAGGAGGTTTTACATGCAGTCAGCGCTTTTTACAGGAATAAGCGGCATCAACGCGCACATGGGGGAGCTGTCGGTAATCGGCAACAACATAGCGAATGTAAACACCATAGGCTTCAAGAACAGCAGGGTTACATTCGCCGATGTCCTGAGCCAGACCCTGACAGGCGGTTCCGGCACTAACCAGATAGGACTCGGGGTAAAGATGAACAGCATACAGAAGGTCTTCAGTCAGGGGGCCTTCGAGACCACGAGCAACTCGCTCGATATGGCCATAAGCGGGAACGGATTTTTCGTAGTCCGGGACCCGACCCTCAATACGGACTATTATTCGAGGGCCGGCCAGTTCCAATCCGACAAGGACGGCTATATCGTGAACCCCGACGGTTTGAGGCTCAAGGGATACATGGCCAACACATCAGGGACACTGCAGAATACGGTGGCGGACCTGATGCTCTCGCAAAAGACAATCTCCCCCAACGCCACCGCGGACGCGACCTTTAATGCGAACCTCGATTCAAACTCTCCGGTAATAGGCTATGTTTTCACGCTCGGCTCAAATGACGCCATCAGCTTCGATGTCGGCGGCGGCCCTCTTACGGCGAACCTCATAACACAGGGCGGGCTTGCCTCCGGCGAGGCGTTCACAGGCGGCGAGGCCGCGGCTGCGGTCAAGGCGGCCCTTGAAACCGCAAACGGCATAGGCGACACATATACCGTTGACTATAACGACCAGACAGGCCTTTTCACGATAACAAACGACTCAGGGAACGGCTCCCCTATGAACATAACATGGGCGGCCTCGAATTCGGTCCTCGGCTTCACGCCGGGCCTCATGCCCATAGCAGTCGGCGCGAGCGGCGCGAGTTCCGCTGCCGGAGGCGCGTTTAACCTGAGTAAGGCCGGGGACACAGCCAACTTTTCCACGCCTGTAACCGTGTATGACTCGCTCGGAAACGCCCATGCCATCACCATGTATTTCAGGAAGGACTCGTCATCGGCATCAGGCAATTCATGGGAGTGGTTCGCGGTTGTTGACGGCAGCGACTCAACGAGCGGCGCAACCGAGTTGCAGGCCCAGGGGTCGATTTCCTTCAGCGCGAACGGCGCCCTCAATACCGAATCGGCTATAACATACCTTACGGCCTCCGGGGGGTTCGAGTTCACAGGCGGCGCGGCGCAGGGGCAGATGATAGGCGTTGATTTCGGCACGAGCGTTGCGCAGGGAGGCACAGGCACCGACGGCACCACCCAGTACGCGACATCATCCGGGGTTTCGGCTCTTACTCAGGACGGTTACGCCTCCGGCACACTCCAGAGGGCTGATATTGACCAGGACGGAATCATATCCGGCATATTTACGAACGGCAGGAGTCTCACGCTCGGGCAGGTGCTTCTTGCCGACTTTGCGTCCCCGACGAGTCTGTCAAGCGCCGGAAAAACCGTTTTCAGCGAGACATACGACTCAGGTCAACCTCTGATAGGAGCGCCGGGAAGTTCAGGGAGGGGACTCATCCAATCGTCCACGCTCGAGATGTCGAATGTTGACATCGCGCAGGAGTTCGTCAAGATGATAACGGCTCAGAGGGGTTTTCAGGCCAACTCAAAGGTAATCACGACCACGGACGAGCTTCTCGCAGAGCTTGTGAACCTCAAACGTTGATGAATAACGCCTGCCCTTGCATGTAGTAAGCCGGGGACTGAGGCCAGAGGAAGAACCTTGGGGGTATGCGCAAGCATGCCCCCTATTTTTTTTGAGTCAGAATTATGACGACCCTTAGTCCAATCCTTTGACTAATATGACGGGCAATGCCCTGACCTTTAGGCCGTAAAATGACGCTGTTCATTTATTCCTGTTTTTTCAAGCGGTTACAAGACTTGAATTCTCTGCCTGTTGTGGCATGTCTATTGCATTTACAATTGTCCTATAAATCAGTTATTCAGGTCATTGAGGCAGGTTTAAGGACAGGAGGTAGAGATGGCTGAAGCAGAGGCAGTAAAGGGCGTCAAGAAAGAAGAGGCTGCGAGCGCGTTGCCAGCGGCCAAGAAGGGAAAAGGCCTTCTTATAGCCATTATCGGCGCAGCGGTTATTGCCGCCGGGGCCGGCGGGTTCGCGCTCATGAAGATGAAGTCGTCTCCCGCAGAGGAAGGCCACGCCGTCGAGGAGGCGCCTGCCGCGGAAGGCCACTCCAAGGAGAAAGGGGCTGGAGGCCCGTCTCAGGTTTTCAAACTCGACCCTTTTATAGTGAATCTCCAGGACAACTCGGGGACAAGGTATCTGAAGATTACCCTCAATCTTGAGCTTGCGCCGTCGACCCAGCCTGCGGAGCTCGAGGCGAATGTCACGAAGATACGGGATTCGCTCATCGTTCTCCTCAGCAGCAAGAATTACGCGGACATCGGCACGGTCGAGGGCAAATACCAGCTCAGGGACGAAATCATCGCGCGCGTGAACCAGTTTTTGACAAAGGGCAAGGTAAAGACCGCGTATTTCACGGACTTTGTAGTCCAGTAATCAAGCCGGCAAGAAAAAGGACAACGGGTTTCGGCTATGTCAGAGCAGATACTTTCGCAGATGGAGGTTGACGCCCTCCTTAAAGGGATCTCAGACGGGGATGTAAAGACAGAGCCCGAGGAGCCGAAGCGCTCCGGCGAGGCGACGCCATATGATTTCAGCAGGCATACCCGCGCTGTCCGGGGGAGGATGCCGACGCTCGACATGCTCAGCGAGAAGTTCTGCAAAAGCGTGAGGGCTCCGCTCTTCAACCTGATGAGGAAGACGATTGATGTGCGCCATGAGCCGAGCGCCATAACGACCTTCGGCGAGTTTCTGAGCAACCTGAATGTGCCGTCAAGCCTCAATGTATTCCAGCTTACGCCCCTCAGGGGGCAGGGGCTTTTAGTGCTGGACCCCAACCTCGTATTCGTTATCGTTGACAGCTACTTCGGGGGGAGCGGCAGGTTCCACACAAGGATTGAGGGAAGGGAATTCACCACCGTGGAGCAGACGGTCATCAGAAAGGTGGTGCAGGCGCTCCTGAACGACATGGCCGAGGTATGGAAGCCGGTTCACCCGATTGAGTTCAGGTATGTGAAGGCCGAGATGAACCCGCAGTTCGTGAACATCATAGCACATACAGAGCCGGTTATTGTTTCATCCTTCAAGCTGGAGCTTGAGAACGCCGCCGAGAGATTCTTCTTCTGCATGCCGTATTCCTCGCTCGAGCCCATCAAGGATAAGCTCCAAGGCGCTGGGAAGAGCGTGGAGGGGGAGGACGACGCAAGGTGGAGGGGCGCCATGAGGGACACGATAGGGGATGTGCCCTTGAGGCTGTCCTGCGAGATAGGAAAGGCGCGCATAAACCTGTCTGACCTCATAAACCTCAAGGCGGGCGATGTCATACAGCTCGACAAGAAGGCGCGGGACCATGCGGATGTGTATATCGAAGGCATAAGGAAGCTTTACGGGAAACCCGGCATAGTGGACAACAACTACGCGCTTAAGCTCATGCTTGCGCAAAAAGAAAGGAGTTAGTATGGCCGAAGAAGAGCAGGGGAACGGAGTCGCCAAGAATACACACGAAGACGAATGGGGCGCGGCCTTGACCGAGGCAGGGGCCGCCAGGCAGGCTGCGGCCGCAGTGGCTCAAGCCCCGCACGCTAATGCGAGGCCCGCGCAGTTCGGCGCGCTCAAGCCGGAGTCAGGCGCTCCCGGCGCCAATATAGACATGATACTCGACATACCCATATCGCTCTCCGTGGAACTCGGAAGGACGAGGATGCTCATAAAGGAGCTTCTTCAGCTCGGACAAGGCTCCATAGTCGAACTTGAAAAGTTGGCCGGCGAGCCGATTGAGATACTCGTGAACGGGAGGCTCATTGCCAGAGGCGAGGCCGTTGTGGTGAACGAGAAGTTCGGGGTGAAGCTCACGGATGTGGTAAGCCCCTCAGAAAGGATCAGCAGGCTCAAATGAACGGCTCGTACCTGTATCTCTTTCTTAAATCGCTCGTGATGCTCGGTGTTGTGCTCGCGCTCCTCGCCGGCGCCCTCTACGCCCTTAAGTTCTGGATGGCCGGGAGGAAAGGGCCTTCGTCAGACACGGCAGTGCCATTCAGGGTGATAAGCACATTGTTCCTCGGGCAGAAGCGGAACCTCGCGGTGGTGGAGGTGGCGGGAGAATATCTCGTCATAGGCATAACGACGAACACGATAACCTGCCTTACGAAGCTCGACAGCCCTGATGCTGTAAGCAGTATAAAAAAGATGGACACAGCGCCAAAGAGGCAGTTCTTCGGATGGTTATGACCGCGCTTTTAACAGGCCCCCTTATTAGAAGACACATTCTGAAGGTTTTGTCCGTAGTCGTTGTTTTTACGGCATTTTTCGCATTGTCAGGCGATTCATTCGCCGCAGACCCTCTGACCCTGCCGAAGATGAGCCTGACGCTCGGCGGCGATGGGCAGAGCGCATCAACCGTTGTCCAGATAGTCCTTCTACTAACGGTGCTTACGCTTGCGCCGGCGATACTCCTCATGATGACCTCGTTTACGAGACTCGTTATAGTCTTCTCCATCCTCAGACAGGCGCTCGGGATGCCGCAGTCGCCTCCCAATCAGGTAATCATCGGCCTCGCCCTGTTCCTCACCCTCTTTCTGATGTCGCCGGCGCTAACCAAAATCAACGACACTGCCCTGAAACCGTATATGTCCGGCGCTATAACGCAGGAATCCGCCCTCGGCAAGGGGCTTAAGCCTCTGAGGGAATTTATGCTCAGGAACACCCGCGAGAAGGATATCGTGCTTTTCCTTAATCTATCCGGCTCAGGCGAGCCAAAGACCAAAGACGATATACCAACGTTGGCCCTCATACCGGCGTTCGTCACAAGCGAGCTTAAGACCGCCTTTCAGATAGGATTTATCATATACCTGCCGTTTCTCGTGATAGACACGGTGGTTGCGAGCGTGCTTATGTCAATGGGCATGATGATGCTTCCGCCGGTGATGATTTCCCTTCCGTTCAAGCTCCTCTTGTTCGTGCTTGTTGACGGATGGTATCTGCTCGTGGGCTCGCTCGTCAAGAGCTTCCACTGAGTAATTCGCAAAGGGGGATTTATTATGACTACGGACATGGTGACAAGCATAGGCAGGGAGACCGTGGAGGTGATACTCCTGCTTTCGGCCCCGGTCCTTATAACCGGCATGGTCATCGGCCTTGCGGTGAGCGTCTTTCAGGCGGTAACGCAGATTCAGGAGTCAACCCTCGCTTTTGTCCCGAAGATAATCGGCATACTCGTGGCCGCGCTCGTTTTTTCGTCATGGATGATGGATGTGATAATAAGCTATACCAGCCGGCTCATCATCAACATACCGTCTTACATAGGATAGCGGGGATAAGGGAATGGACTTGGTCGTTCTTTTCGCGAAAAATTATCCGTCTTTCCTGTTCGTTTTAGTGAGGACAGGCTCGATTATAATGGCGGCGCCGATATTCGGCGCGTTCAGCGTGCCCATGAGGATAAAGGCGGGGCTTTCGCTCATGGTCGCCGTGCTTCTTACCCCGCTCGCGCCTAAAGTCCCTGTGCCGGTTGACCTTGTGTCCATCGCCATAGGCGTAGGCGGCGAGGCGCTCATAGGTGCGGCCATAGGTCTTGCGGCCCGCTTCATTTTCACCGGGATTGAATACGCGGGACAGCTCGCGTCCTTCCAGATAGGCATCGGCATGGCAAGCACCTTTGACCCGATCCATGGCGCTCAGGTTACGGTCATAGGCAGGATGATGGGCATACTCGCCATCCTCGTCTTTTTGAGCGTCAACGGGCATCTCATGGTGATAATGGCCATCAAGAAGAGCTTTGATGTCATACCCCCGTACGGCTTTAATCTTTCCGCCGGGCTGATGGAACACCTCGTCCTTTTTTCCAAAGAGACATTCCTGCTTGCCGTAAAGTTCTCGGCGCCGGTGATAGCGGTGCTGGTCTTCGTGAACATCGCACTCGGCATCATGGCGCGTACTGTCCCGCAGCTCAACATGTTCGCCATAGGGTTTGCCGTGACCATTGCCGTGGGGTTTATAATGCTCGCGTTCTCCATGCCGGTGATAGCCCCGGCGGTTAGCGCGGCCTTTGACAGAATGTGGGAAGCCATATTCGGCATGATGGGGGCCATGGGAAATGCCTGACGACGGACAGGAAAGGACAGAGGAAGCTACATCGCGAAGGCGCGAAAAGGCCGCTGAGGAAGGTCAGTTTGTCCAGTCGCGGGAGCTTTCATCCTTCGTGATGGTTATCGGCGGTCTTGCGGTCATTTACTTCTCCGGCGCATGGATGGCATCCGGCATGGCAAGGCTCCTTAAAGGCGCATTTATGCCGTTTAACGGCGAGCTTACGGTGAAGACAGTGTCGGGACTCTTCGGGAAGATTATCTTCGATTTCATCCTTATCGCGTTCCCGGCCTTCTGCATACCGCTTCTCGGCGCGCTCGCATACGCGCTGCAGAGCGGGTTTTCCTTCAGGGGCAAGGGCATTGCCGCGGACTTTTCGCGCATCAACCCGGTCGAGGGCGCCAAGAGGCTTTTCTCGCTCAATTCGGTAGTTGACCTTGTCAAGTCGCTCCTGAAGCTCCTTGCCCTCGGGTATGTCGTGTATATCAATGTCAGGAAGGAGTGGGCTGTCATGCCGCTCCTTGTTGACATGGATGCATACACGAATCTCAAATACACGGCGGAGCTGGCGTTCACGATAATGCTGAAAAGCTCGTGGGTGCTCGCCGTGGTTGCCGCGCTCGATTATTTTTACCAGTGGCGGGTCTTCGAGAAGGGACTGATGATGACGAGGGACGAGGTCAGGGAGGAGATGAAGGAAACAGAGGGCGACCCGATGATTCGGGCGCGCATAAGGTCTATCCAGAGGGCCATGGCGCGAAGGCGCATGATGCAGGATGTGAAGAAGGCCGACTTCGTGGTTACCAACCCTACCCATTTAGCGGTCGCGCTCAAGTATGAAAGGAAGAAGACAGGCGCGCCCAAGGTGGTCGCAAAAGGCGCCGGAATACTTGCCGAAAAAATCAAGGAGACGGCCAGAAGGCACGGGGTGCCGGTCATCGAGAACAAGCCGCTCGCGCAGGCGCTTTACAAAGCCGTTGAAAT
>CAYIRV010000057.1:0-8666 GCA_964365865.1 uncultured Thermodesulfobacteriota bacterium
GTCGAGGACAAGAGGGCTGCCGCGAGGCGGGTGCAGGTTGACGCAGAATAGCCGGGCATCTAATAAAGGAGAGGTCGGATAAATGACAGACGAAAAAAAGGAAGAGGAACAGCTTGTAATACCCGAGGTCCTGCCGCTCCTGCCTATAAGGGACATCGTCATATTCCCTTTTATGATAGTGCCGCTCTTCGTCGGAAGGGAACGGTCCATAAGCGCGGTTGATTCAGCGCTGACAAAGGACAGGCTGGTGCTCTGCTCGACACAGAAGGACATCTCAAAGGAAGACCCTGAGCCTGGAGACATGTATACGACCGGCACGGTCTGCATGATAATGCGGATGCTCAAGCTCCCGGACGGAAGGGTGAAGGTGCTCGTTCAGGGCCTTACGAGGGCAAGCGTCAATAAATTCATAGAAACCGCGCCGTCCTATATCGTTAATATCACGAAGGTCAAGGAAATCGCCGCCGCGCCGATGCCGCTCGAGGTCGAGGCGCTCATGCGCAATGTGAAGGAAAACCTCGAAAAACTCGCCACATACGGCAAGTCCGTGTTTCAGGAAGTCATGATGATAATTGACAACATTCAGGACCCCGGAAGGATGGCCGACCTTGTGGCCGCTAACCTCGGGCTCAAGATAGAAGAAGCGCAGACCGTGCTTGAGACCCTCGACCCTGTGGAGAGGCTAAAGAAGGTAGGCGACTTCCTCGTAAAGGAGCTTCAGGTACTTCAGGTGCAGTCAAAGATACAGTCGCAGGCCAAGGATGAGATGGACAAGTCCCAGCGGGAATATTATCTCCGCGAGCAGATGAGGGCCATAAAGACCGAGCTTGGGGAAACCGAAGAGGCCGCTGAGGAGATAGAGGAGTTCAAAAAGAAGATAAAGAAGGCCAAGATGCCTCCGGAGGTCGAAAAGGAGGCCGTGAAGCAGTCGGACAGGCTCGAAATGATGCACCCGGACGCAGCCGAGGCCGCCATAATACGGACATACCTCGAATGGCTGCTTGACCTTCCGTGGAGCAAACAGACAAAGGACGCCATTGACATAAAAAAGGCCAAGAAGGTGCTCGACTCAGACCACTATGACCTCGAAAAAATCAAGGAGCGGATACTCGAATACCTTGCCGTAAGAAAACTCCAGAAAAAGACAAAAGGGCCGATACTCTGCTTTGTCGGGCCTCCGGGCGTGGGAAAGACATCGCTTGGACGCTCCATAGCCAGGGCCATGGGCAGGAAGTTCGTGCGGATTTCGCTGGGCGGCATAAAGGACGAGGCCGAGATACGCGGCCACAGGAGGACCTATGTCGGCGCGCTTCCGGGCCGCATCATACAGGGCATGAAGCAGGCTGGCACCAATAACCCGGTGTTCATGATGGACGAGATTGACAAGATCGGCACGGATTTCAGAGGCGACCCGTCTTCGGCGCTCCTTGAGGTTTTGGACCCAGAGCAGAACTACGCCTTCAGCGACCATTACCTGAATGTTCCGTTCGACCTCTCCAAGGTCATGTTCATCACGACCGCGAACATGGCCGACCCCATCCCCGACCCCTTGCAGGACAGGATGGAGATAATAAACCTTCCGGGCTATACCGAGGAGGAGAAGCTTGAGATAACGAAGAAGTTCATAGTTGACAGGCAGATGAACGAGCACGGCTTGAGCAAGAAAGTGTTCTCGCTCCCTGACGCAACCATAAAAACCGTGATATCCGAATACACGAGGGAGGCCGGGCTCCGGAACCTCGAAAGGGAAATCGCGGCGCTTTGCAGAAAGGTGGCCCGCAAGGTCGCCGAAGGAATATCCGTAACGCCGGTCATCACGCCGGATAAGGTCCAAGAATACCTCGGGGTTACCAAATTTCTGCCCGAGGCCGAGCAGGAGACCGACGAGATAGGCGTTGCCACGGGCCTTGCATGGACGCCTGTCGGAGGCGAACTCCTCCATGTGGAGGCCTCGGTCATGAAAGGCAAGGGCCAGCTTACGCTCACCGGCCATCTCGGAGATGTGATGAAGGAATCGGCTCAAGCGGCGCTCAGCTACGCGAGGGCGCGCGCCAAGGAACTCGGCATAGAGGCCAACTTCAAGGAAATAGACATACACCTCCATGTGCCTGCCGGAGCCATACCCAAAGACGGGCCGTCCGCGGGCATAACAATGGCCACGGCAATCATCTCCGCGCTTACGGAAACCCCTGTGAACAAGGACATAGCCATGACCGGCGAGATCACGCTCCGTGGAAGGGTCCTGCCCGTGGGCGGCATAAAGGAGAAGAGCCTCGCGGCCCTCAGGGCCAAGATGAGCGCCATAGTCATACCGGAGCGGAACAAAAAGGACTTAGAGGAGATACCAAAGAATATAAGGGATGAAATCCGTTTCATAACGGCAGCGCACATGGACGATGTCCTTAATGTGGTGTTCAAGAAAAAGGACAAGGCGCCGTCAAAGGCCGCGTCAGGGCCCGTGAGGCTGAAATCCCGCAAGCGGCCTTCAGCGAGGGCTTGAAAAGGGTCAAAGAAATCGGCGAAGACGGCCTCATTAAGCTCCTCGCCGAGAGATACGCGGGCAAGAGCCCGCGTATGCTTACGCCCATAGGCGACGACACGAGCGTTACATCCCAAAGAAAAGGTTTTGCCCTCCTCGCAACCACGGATACCCTCACGGAGGGCGTCCATTTCGTAAAAAGCCTCTGCCCCCCGCGCCTTCTCGGCAAAAAGGCGTTAAGCATATCCCTCTCGGACATAGCGGCAATGGGCGGGACCCCTCTTTTCTACCTTGCATCCATCGCCCTCCCTGAAAACACCCCGCTCGGCTATGTTGACTCCATATACAAGGGCATGAAGGCCCGGGCCCATGAGTTCAGGGTTTTCCTCGCCGGAGGCAACACCGTCAGGTCAAAGACAGGGATTTCAATCACGACCGTTGTCATCGGAGAGGCGCCTTCAAAGAGGGCGGTGCTCAGAAGCACGGCACGGCCTAACGACATAATATATGTAACCGGAACCCAGGGGGATTCGGCCCTCGGTCTTAAAATATTGATGAACCACGGCATGAAACAAGCCATGAAAGGGCCTTTCAGAAAGGCCGCGCTTAAACACCTCGACCCTCCTCCGAGGGTTTCCCTTGGGAAAATCCTCTCCAAGGAAAAACTCGCGACAGCGATGATTGATGTAAGCGACGGGCTCCTTCTTGATTTGAGCCGCCTCGCAAAGGCGAGCGGCGCGGGCGCGGTTATCCGGCTTGAAAAGCTCCTGCTTTCAAAGGATGTTTTGCGCTACGCGGGAAAAGACCGCTTAAGAGGCTGGCAGCTCGCGCTCGCGGGCGGCGAGGACTACGAACTTCTGTTTACCGCGAGGCCGGATGCCGCAAGGAGGCTCTCTGCCATCTCAAAATCCCTTAACATGCCGATAACCCGGATAGGGGAGATCACCGGTAAAGGCAAAGCCGTGACTGTCCTCGATGAAAACAACAGGGAGTTCACATTCAAAAAGGCAGGATACGAGCATTTTTAAGGTTTGCGATTGATTGACTTTACGGTTGAATAACTAACAGGGTGCGGAAGAACACTGAATTTCAACAGGCCGACCCATCCTTCGGATGGGTGCCCCGAAAAGCTCCAGATGCGAGGCGGCGAGGCGCGAGGAATTCGGCGTATTTCTTATATACGCCTCAATGACGAGCGACGAAGACAACGAAGCAGATGGACTTTTTCAGCAGCCTGTTGATATAATATCCCTGCGGCGCCCTAAGCAGGGCCTTACGATATGAACGGAGTGAATATGCGCGTGCCTATAGGATACAAGTTCATACTCGGCTTCATAGCCGTTGTGGCCGCGGCCGCATTCGCTCCGGGAATCGTTGACAAATTCGACCTGCCGGAGTGGCTCCGCGAGCCGTTAAGCTTCCTCACCGCCATAGTAATCGGCCTGCTCATCGGCTCGTTCTTCACGAAGAGCTTCACAAGGCGCGTCAACACCCTCACCGAGGCCGCAAGGCGCATAAGCGAGGGCGACCTCACGGCCATGACGGGCCATGACGCCGATGTCCCGTGGTTCATTGACGAAACGAGCGACCTGAAAGACGCGGTTCAGCTCATGTCGCAGAACTTGAGGGCGCTCGTTGAGCATATGCAGGCCGCAGTCGGGAATCTCGCCCTGTCGCACGAGGCATACGGCTCCGTCGTTACAAAAGGGCAGGCCTCGTCAAAGGATGTCATAGGCGGGGCGTCGTCCATATTCAGCGGCGCGCTCGCGCAGGCCAACCACATAGGAGAGGCGAACGAGACGGTAAGGTCCATGACGGAGCTCGCGGACGAAATGGCCGACAAGGTTACCGAGACCGCGTCCGCGTCCGCGAAGGTCAACTCAATGGTGCAGAGGGGCGCCACCACCGCCACATCCACGATAGAGAAAATGGAGTCCATGTTCAAGGGCATAGAGAACACCGAGGGCGCGGCATGGAGGCTCAAGGACAAACTGAACGACATACCCAAAATCCTCGATGTAATCACCCACATATCGAGGCAGACCGACCTTCTGGCCCTGAACGCCACCATAGAGGCATCAAAGGCAGGGGAGCACGGCAAGGGGTTCGCCATGGTCGCCGAGGAGTTCAGAAGGTTCGCGGACAACACCAACGACAGCGTCCGCGATGTCTCCTCCATAGTGAAAGAACTCAAGCTGGAGGTAGAGCGGGTGGTCCAGACCGCCACCGAAGGCGCGTCATACCTCAAGGCAGGCAGGGACGACTTGAGGAAAATCCGGGAAATCCTCGCGGACATAACAAGCTATACCTCCGATGTAACGGAAAGGGCCGCGCTCATCCTCGAGCTGACTCAAAAGCAGAAGGACAAGGCCGGAGAGACCGCGGCAAAGATGGAGGATGTGGCCAAGATTGCCCGCGAGAATGTAACGACCACGGAAGAGATGGAAAATGCGGTTGAAAAACACAGCGTTGCCATAAACGAAACAATAGCCGCTTCCCGGAAACTGAAAGAACTCTCCGAGGAACTCAAGACAGTGGCCGCGAAATTCTATCTCGGATAAAAGGGGCGTTCCCCCCTCCCCGCGAGCAGGGAGGGTTAGGGGTGGTCGAGTAAGATGGCTGATGTGCTTGCGTTTGAGGTTAACGGAAGGCTTATGGGTTTTGACACGGCTTCTATCGAATGCGTTGTAGAGGCCGCGAGGGTATTTTTCATGCCCGGGTCAGGCGGCCTCGTTAAAGGAGTCATAAGTCTTCGCAACGAGCCTGTAACGGTTGTTGACGCTTTTCGAGCTTCGCCCGGAGAGGCCGGCTTTGACAGAGAGAAAGGGCCGTCGAGGGTCATTATAGTAAAGGACAGGGAGCGGGTTTTGGGTTTTGATATGGGCTCAACAAAGGTCTATTGCCTGTTGGGGGGCGTTGACACGATGGGCAGGAAAGCGGTTCTCTTTAACTGGGCCGCTTTTTTCGACGAGGCAAGGTTGGTCCTCGCAACATAGCGAGGCATTTTTTCAACATGCAACTTGGAGACTGTGTCCCGTAGAGTGCTTATAGCCGATGATGCGGCCTTTTTCAGGACCCTCCTCAGGGAGATGCTTTCAGAGGCCGGGTTCGAGGTGGTTGCCGAGGCAAAGGACGGCCACGAGGCCGTGGAGTTTGCGCGCGCATTAAGGCCGGACATCGTAATCCTCGATGTGGTAATGCCGGTGAAGAGCGGGCTCGATGCCGCGAGGGAAATCAGCAGGCTTAATCTGCCGCTGAAGATAATCATGTGCTCCTCACTCGGCCAAGACCTTGTAGTTGAAGAGGCCGCAATGTCGGGCGCATGCGCCTACATACACAAGCCCCTGGACAAGGCCGCTGTGCTCGATACCCTCGTTTCCGTGGAGGACATGGATTTTTAACCGGGCTTTTTGAAGGGCTGTGCATGCGCCCTCTTGCCCATGCCTTTCTAAATCAGGGCGCGTGTTTCCGCGGCCATTTCCGAGAACATGGATACTTCAAAATACAAAACCCTTTATCTGCAGGAAGTCTCAGTCCACCTTTCAGGCATAGAAAGCGGCCTTTTGGCGCTTGAAAAAAACCCTTCAGACAGCGCGGCCATTGACCATCTCTTTAGATTCTATCATTCCATAAAAGGCATGTCCGCATCCATGGGCTATATGCCCATAATGAAGCTGGCCCACGCGCAGGAGGATTTGCTCTCGACGATGCGCTCCGGCGCATTGCAGGCCTCCGCAACGCTCATATCAGCGCTTCTCCAGAGCCTCGATGCGCTGAAAAAGCTCGTGAACGCAGTGGAACAAGGAGCGCCGTTGGATTTGGACATCGCGCCGTATATAGACTGGCTCAAGGGCCTGTCATCCGGGGCCGCCCCTCCCGCACAAGCGGGGAGGGAAAAAGGCGCGCCCGCGGCATCCAACGGGCATGTATTAAGGCTTTCAGGCACCATGAGGGTCGAGGCCGGCGTGTTTGACGAGCTTTTGAGCGCGGTCGGGGGACTCTACATGGGGCTTACGGGCTTCAAGGACATATCGAAGAGCGCAGGCTCCATAGCCCTTAAGGACGCTGTCCACGGCCTTGAGACAACGGCCAACAGGCTCTACGCAGGAGTGCTCTCGGCGCGTATGCTCCCGGTATCCCAACTTATAGAGGGGCTCCCGCGCATAGTCAGGGACCTCGCGTCCAAAAGCCTGAAACAGGTCGAGCTTAAGATAGAAGACACTGGCATAAGCCTCGACAGGACCATACTCGAAGGGCTCGGCTCGCCCCTCGTGCACATCATAAGAAACGCGGTTGACCACGGGATTGAGCCGCCCGATGAGAGGAAAAGGCTCGGCAAGCCTGCCTTGGGCAGCATAACCCTGACCGTTTACAACGAAAAAAACCGCGTTGCCGTCGTCATCTCGGACAACGGCAGGGGGATTGACAGGATGCAGGTGCTCGCCAAGGCCGCTCAAAAAGGCATTCCCGTTGAACGGCTCATGTCTCTGACCGACAAGGAGGTCCTTTCGCTCATATGCCTTCCGGGTCTCTCCACTAAGGAAGGAATCAGCGAGACATCGGGCAGGGGCGTTGGCATGGATGCGGTAAAGAACGCGATAGAAGCCCTCGGAGGCTCAGTCGACATCGAGTCCGAGAGCGGCAAGGGCACGAAGATAACCCTTGATTTGCCGCGAACCACATCTATAATAAAGGCCCTGAGCGTCCGGGTGTCGGATGAGTTGTTTCTCCTTCCGCTTTCAAGCATAGTAAAGGTAGTCGAGGCCGACGCAAAGGCAGTCTCAGGCGCGAGCTTTGCCTTTGAGGGCGCGCAAATTCCGCTCATGCCGCTCGCAAGCGCCGTGGGGCTTGAGGAAACAGGCCGCAGGGAGATTTATACCGTGGTGGTCGCAGGGGCAGGGAACCACTTGGGCGCAGGGGCCGAGCCTGCCGCGAGGCTTGCCGCGTTCAGGGTTGACGATTTCCTTTCCGAGTTCGACGCGTATATCAATCCGCTTCTGCCGCCCATGTCCCGGCTCAAAGGCGTAAGCGGCATAACCGTAATGGGCGACGGCAGGCCCGTATTTCTTCTTGATATGCCGTATCTTATTGCAAGGGCATGGGGCGCGCGAGGCGCCGAGACAGGCGGCGGAAACAGGCTATGAATGTAGGGCTTATAAAAAAACTCCTCGAAGACATTAAAAGCGGAAGGCTGAGCACTTACGACGGCCTTGAACGGTTGAAGGTCCTTCCGTTTGAAGAACTCGAATTCGCCACCCTCGACAGCCACCGCGCGCTCAGGCAGGGTTTTCCAGAGGTCATATTCGGCGAGGGCAAGACAACAGCCCAGATAAAGGCCATTGCAAAGAAGATGCTCGCCCGGAAAGAAAATGTCCTTATAACGAGGCTTGGCAATGTTAAAGGCAGGGCGCTGAGAAAGGCGTTCCCAAAGGCTATATACAACGAGACCGCAAGGACGGTTCTTATAAAAGCCCACAAGATAAAGGAAACAGGCATTGGCGCGGTGCTCGTCATATCGGCAGGCACTTCCGATGTGCCTGTGGCCGAGGAGGCCGCCATAACCGCGGAAAGCATGGGCAACAGGGTTGAGAGGCTTTACGATGTAGGGGTCGCGGGCATACACAGGCTCCTTCACAAAAAAAACGAGATACGCTCGGCGAATGTGTTGATAGTCGTTGCAGGCATGGAAGGGGCGCTGCCGAGCGTCGTGGCCGGGCTTGTCGAAAGGCCGGTGATAGCCGTGCCCACGAGCATCGGCTACGGCGCGAACTTGGGCGGGCTTACGACCCTCATGGCAATGCTCAATAGCTGCGCCTCAGGCGTGTCCGTGGTGAACATTGACAACGGCTTCGGGGCAGGCTATGTGGCGAGCCTGATAAACAGGGGGTAGGGTATAATTAATCCTTCAAGTGAATCCATAACTTATTTGAAAGGCAGCGCACCTAATATATAATCACTAAAATGATTAAGATTGATAAAATTACCGACATCCGCAGAAAAATCTCCCCCATCCTCAAGCGCCACGGCGTTTTACGCGCGTCTATCTTCGGCTCTGCGGTAAGGGGGGAGGCGCGAAAGGACAGCGACATTGACCTCTTGGTGGAGTTAAGAGCAGAAAAGACCCTGCTTGACCTTGTGGAGTTAAAACTTGAGCTTGAAAAAATCCTTTCGAGAAAGGTTGACATAG
>CAYIRV010000058.1:0-8625 GCA_964365865.1 uncultured Thermodesulfobacteriota bacterium
AAAATCCGTATCAGCCGGCAGCCTGAGCTTCGATATGACGGTTTCCACCATCTGGTTCGCCTGCCAGCCTCCCTTTGTGTCAAGCTCATGGTGGAGCCGTTCAAACTCGGCTAAGGCTTTTTCGCCGCCTTCGCCGAGCGTCCGGCTTACATTGTGGTAATCGGTTAGAAGTTTATAGAGAGGGCCGAGCCCGCTGCCGATTACCTCGAAAACCGTGCCTGTAATGCCCTGCGGAACCTCCTGCGTCAATCTTGTAGTCTTCAGCCCCTGCTGCACAGTAATCTCGCCGCCGTTGGGCTGAACCTCGTTGCTGATTACCTTCATGAGCGTGGATTTTCCGGCCCCGTTACGGCCTACAAGGCAGACCCTCTCGCCCTGCTCTATCTGGAGGTCTATTCCGTCTATGAGCAGGGGGCTGCCGAATCCTATAGTTATACGTCTCAGGTTTATTAAAGCCATCGTGCCCCTTTTTTGAAATTAACTATGGCTGCGTTCCGTTCCCACGCTGGAGCGTGGGAACGATAAACAAAAAAGTTTTTCCGCGTTCTTCCGCGATGAGCAGAATAAAAAAGGGGGGGGTTAGACTGCCCCCCCCGCATCCCTGTAATCTTGAACGCTACTTCTTCAACTCCTGAAGCACACTGTCAACATCGAGCGGCAGGAGCACTATCTCTATCCTTCTGTTCTGCGCCTTTCCTTCGACTGTATCGTTGCCTGCGACCGGCTTATTATCCGCCATGCCCGCGGCTGAGAGGAACTTCGGGTTTACGCCGACTTTTTCATGAAGGTATCTGACGATGTTCGTGGCTCGCGCCGTGGAGAGCTCCCAGTTCGTCTGATACTGAGCTTTTATTTTAGCGCCTATCGGCACATTATCGGTATGCCCCTCTACTCTAATCTGCTTATCGTTAATCCCTTTGAGGATATCCCCTACTCTCTTTATGACCTTCAGGCCCTCTAACTTCACCTCAGCCTTGCCGGAGTCGAAGAGGATTTTTTCGACCATATTTACGGAAAGCCTGTCAACGGCCTGTGTTATCTTGATGTCGCCCTTTTCTATTTCCTTCTTCATCTCCTTGACGAGGTTCTCGTAGGTGCTTTTTATGTTCGCAAGCTCTTTTTCCTTTTCCGAGCTGAGCTCGCCTGTCTTGAGCTTAAGCCTCTCGAGCTCCCGGTTAAGGTATTCGCTCTCTTTGGCCTTGGCCGCGATTTCCTCTCCCTTTACGGTATCGGAAGCCAAGAGCCTTTCCCGCTCCTTTTTTACATCCTCAAGCTCTTTCGATATGCGGGCGAGTTTTCCGTTGAGTTCATCCATCGCTACAGTCATCTCGGCAAGCGTTGTTTTCATTGCAACGAGCTCTGCGGTTTTTTCCTTATCAGAGGTCGAGAGCCTTTCCTTCTCCGTCTTAAGCTCCTCTATCTCCTTTGAGGTCATGATGCCCCTGTTCGAAAGCTCGTCTATATGCTCCTTGAGGGATGCGGCCTCCTTTTCCTTTGCTCCCGTCAGGTCCGCGAGTTCCTTCTTCAGCTTAAGATTAGCCGCCTTCTCGCCTTCGAGTTCTCCGATGGCGCTGTCGAGTTTCGCCTTCCTTGTTTCCGACTCATCGGCCTTTGTCTGATAGGTGCGCGTGCTGACGCATCCGGTCAGGATTACCAATACGGTGAAACAGCTTAAGCCCAGTTTTTTCATGCGTTCCTCCACTGCTGATGTTTTGGGTTTTAAAGGTGTATGCGCTCAGAGGCGATTATATGGGAGGTATGGGAACAAAGCAATGAAAAAGCCCTGGCATCCGTGGCATACCCGCGAATCAGATGGCGAATCCCTCCGGGCGCGCCGAGCGGCTGAAAATTCCCTTTGACAGAAAAACCCAGTCCTGTTATTTTATCAGCAGAGTCCTGCTTCCCATCAGATACATCCCATATCCTCTTAACCCCTGAATAGGGAGTCGGCCGTATGGCGCTTTTCTTCAGGAGAATAATAACTTTATTTGCCGGGGCAGTCATGGCCCTGAACGCCGGGACCGCGTCCGCGGATTTAAAAGACAGCGTCCATCCGTCCGGCGAGATATGGGCCAGGTATGACTTCATGGACAACTATGATTTCGACAAGGCGACCAAAGACAAGTTGGAGACGATTTTTCCGAGGACGAGGCTCAGTCTGGACTTCGGGTTCAAACGCATAGGCGGCCGCGTTCAGGTTCAGGACTTCAGGCGGTTCGGCGACCCGTTAAAAAGTTTCATTGATGAAAGCGATACCGAGATACGGGAGGCGTATATTGACCTTACAGGCGTCCTTGCGGAAGACATTGATATAACCATAGGCAGGCAGGCCATAGACAGAGGGGAAGGACGGGTATTAGGGAGCAACGACTGGCACTGGATAGGCCGCACCCATGACGCGATAAGCATCATTGCAAGGCCCACGGCCCATCAGAAATGGAACGGCCTGTTCATCAAGGTCAACGAAAACAGCATAGGGGATGAGTGGAATGTGGAGAGCGGCGCGTATGCGGCCGGGCTTTACGCAAGTATTTCGCTGAAACCTTTTGACAAACTCGAACCATATTATTTTTACCAGAGCTACGACTCCAAGACCCTGCCGAGCCTTGTGCCCCAGATGCAATCCTCATGGCCGCAGGGCAAGGACTTTAAGGTCCATACCATAGGCGTCCTGACTAAGTTGGATATAACCGAAGAGGTGTTTTTCGGGTTCGAGGGGAACATGCAGGCAGGCGATTTCGGCGATAAAAATATAAGCTCTTTTCTCCTCCACGCCAAACTCGGTGCTGAGACAGGCATGGAGGGGCTTAGTTCAATCGCCTTAGCATACGATATTTACTCAGGCGACAAGGACCCGAATGACAACGACATAAACACCTATCAGCCGCTCTTCCCTTCCAACTATGAGCACACCGGCCTTATCGGCTGGTTCGGCATGAAAAACCTGACGGATTTCAGGCTCTCCATGGGCGGCGTTGTTTTTCGTTCCTTGACATGGAAGCTCGACGGCCATCTGTTCCGCGCGCACAGGCTTGCTGACGGCCTGTATCTGCCGAACAACGCGCCATACAGCTACACCATCTCCTCCAAGGACCTTGGCAGGGAGATGGACATAATGCTCGGCCTCCCCTTGATGAAAGACATGGCCCTCACCGCGACCATGTCGTTTTTAGACCCGGGGAAATGTTTTGATAACGCCCTCGTTGGCACAGGGGCGGGGACAAACACCTATCTTACGGCGGGAGTGAAATGGGGGTTTTGATGTTGAACAGCGCGGCACGGCTCTTTGTCTTCATGGCGGCGTTTCTTGCCCTCGCAGGCGGACGCGCATGGGCCGCGGACAACAGAGTGGTTACTGTCAGGGGCGGGAACCTTGAGCTGTTGAGGGGCGATACATGGGAAAGGCTCGCAACAGGCAGTCCCGTATCCCTTGGGGACAGGGTGCGGACCGGCAAGGCTGTGGTGGCTGTGATAAAACTTGCCGGCATAGGGAGCTTTACAATCGGGCCTGACACTGAAATGGAGATTGGTAAGGACAAAAAGGAATTCAAGGCGGGCCTGACGAGGGGGTCCCTCTGGCTCAACTCAAAACTGCCCAAAGGCGGCAAGGCATACATATCCACGACCCTTGCCACAGCAGGCATAAGGGGCACGAAGTTTTCCGTGATTGTGGATGAAAAAGGCATGGATGTATGCACATGCATAGGCGAAGTGGAGGTCATGCTGAATGACGGCAAAACGCTCAATGCCATGACCGGCAGATTCGTCTCCATAAAGGCCGGGGGCGGCTTGCCTGACAAGGCGGAGCCATCCAATCTGATACTCAAGAGGGTCAAGGAAGGCGCGGACAAACGGTTTGATTTCTGTTTTACCTGCCATACCGTCGGCGGAAGGGGTGAATTAAAACGAGACTGGGATTAATCTTTTCGCTTTCCATTGCCGTCATGATTTCCCTGCTGGTCTCCCTTGACCCCGGAGGCCACCTGTCTGCTTTTGAAAAAAAGACCATTGATGTGCGCCACCGCTATTACGCCAAGCCCGCGGCTTTCACGGACAGCATCGTCATCCTATCCATTACAGAGGACTCCATAAAAACGCTTGAGCCTTATTATGGACGCTGGCCGTGGCCAAGGTCAATATACGCCGAGATGGTTGACGAACTCGCGGTCCGCGGCGCAAAGGCCATAGGTCTTGACATAATATTCGCGGAGCAGTCGTTAAGGGCCGAGATTGACTCAAGGCAGCTCGGCGAATTAAGGGCTTTGTCCGTGAACGCGGATGTGCCTGAGATACGGAAGGAGCTGACAGAGAGGCTGGAGGGCCTTATGATTGAATCCAGCGACCGGCTTTTTGTCTCGGCAGTTGAAAAGGCGGGGAATGTCTTTTTAGCGTCCGTGTTTTACGCGGATGCTCAAGATGTTGTCCAGAATCCGGGCATTGAAGCTTCCGGGGATGACGCAGTAAAAATACAGTCAGCCCTGTCAAAATCGCCCCTCTCCCTTCCAACAGACCCGGGGCATCTAAAGACCTTCTTTAACGCCACCGTGCCTTTTCCGGAGCTTGCCAAGGCCCCGGCAGGCATAGGGCATATAAACCTGTTCCCTGACAGCGACGGCGCTGCAAGGAGGTTTCTGCCCGCGGTAGTCTTTAACAACAAGCCGTACCTGTCCTTTCCTCTGAGAATAGCCGCGTTTGCCTTGGACGTGCCGGCCGATGAAATCAAGATACGTGAAGAGGCAATGTCAATAGGGGAGGCCGTTATCCCGCTCCTTGCCGACGGCAGCGCCTTTATCCCGTATCAGGGCGGAAGGGCTATAAAGCACAGGGAGGCAGGCGATGCGTATGAGCCTTTCTACAGGTACATCGCGTACCATGACCTGATAGCGTCAAAGGACCTCCGCGAATCAGGGCAAGAGCCGCTCCTTCCTGATAACACCTTCAAGGACAAGATAGTGCTCGTGACAATCGCGGCCGCAGGGCTTTCAGACCTCAGGGCAACGCCCTTCAGTCCGGTAAGCCCCGGCGTTGAGATACACGCCAACATCATAGACGCGGTTCTGTCAAAAAGGTCTTTAAAGACAGTCAATCCTGTACTGGAAAAAATATATATACTCCTTCTTGCGCTGGCCATCGCGCTAATTACGCGGTTTACCGGGCCTTACGGCGTGATTGTTGTTTCAGGAACAGCGGCCTCGGTATTGGGCATTCATTGGGCGTATTTCGGACACGGGCTGATACTGCCTGTCGTAGGCCCTCTTGCGGCAATGACCGCCACCTATCTCGGCGTCCTTTTGCTGAAATACTCTATCGAGAGAAGGGAGAAGTCCTACATAAAAAAGGCCTTCGGCCACTACATAGCCCCTGCTGTGCTTGAGGAAATACTCAAGTCCCCTGAAAGCCTCAGGCTCTCAGGCGAGAGGAGATACATGACCGTCCTATTTTCCGATATCGAGGGGTTCACCACCTTGTCAGGCACTCTGCCCCCTGAGGAGATAGGCCATATACTAAACGACCACATGAACCGCATGGTGGAGTGCGTCAAGCAAACAGGAGGCACGGTTGACAAATTCATAGGCGACAATGTCATGGCCATGTGGAACGCGCCGGCTGAGCAAGAGGACCACAGCGCCCGCGCCTGCGAGACCGCCTTGTTGATGCTGGGCGCGCTCAAAAACAGGGGCAAGCGCATGGAGGAGAAAGGAATCTTCCTGAATATCAGGGTGGGCGTCAACACAGGCGAGATGGTCGTAGGCAACATGGGGTCAAAGGAGATATTCGACTATACCGTAATCGGCAATGAGGTCAATCTCTGCTCAAGGCTTGAGGCGGTCAACAAGGACTTCGGAACCCGCATAGCGGTTTCCGAAAGCGCCTATAATGAAGTCAAGAGGAGTCATCCGGATAAATTCGTCTTCCGCCGCATGGCCCGGATACTCCTTAAGGGGAGCGCAACGCCGTTGAATGTCTACGAGCTGACGGGATGGCGCGGTTCGATTGATAACAACAGGCTGGACGCCATAGAAAAATACGAGAAAGGGTTTTCTCTATTCATGGAGCGCCGCTTGACTGAAGCGGAAAGGCTCTTCATGGAAGCAATTGAAAAAGACCAGTCTGACGCGCTTTCAAAAACCTATCTGTCCTTAATCGCCTATTACAAAGAAAACCCGTTGCCCCCGGACTGGGACGGGACTTATGTCCAGAGGACAAAGTAAGGATGAGCGAGAGGGGGGCGGCGCGTTTGTTCTCCGCGTTATCACCCTCCCACTTGCAGTTTTGTAGGGTAGGCACAGCCCACCATTCATAAGCAAAAAAGCGGGGGCTCATCCGTCCCCCGCCCCGCTTTTTCCGGCCTCTGACTTCTGGTTTGACTGATTGGCTAATGGCCTGAGTCCGCAGACCCGGACTGTATCGGCTTGAAAATCTCGTCTGCCTTATCTCCCGAAACCTCAAGGATGCCCACGGCGCCCTTATCGATTGCGCGGAAGATGCTATGGTCAACGAGTATGTAAGCCCCAGGAACATCTACCTTGAACTCAACTATCGCCGCGCCGCCGGGCGGTATAAGCGTTGTCTGGACATTCTTGGCGAGGTTGGAGCCCATGGCGCCTTCCGGGTAAACGGTGTCGAATATCTCGCCGATTACATGGAATGCCGATATGAGGTTAGGCCCGCCGTTCCCTACATAGAGGCGCACTGTCTCGCCTTTCTTTGCCTTAAGCGCGTTGCCGCCTGTAACCGCGCCTACGCTGCCGTTGAAGAGAACATAGTCGGGATGTTCGGCCCGGGCTTTCTCAACAGAATAGGCTTGCAAGCCTTTTTCGCCGAATTTGCCGGCCGTGTAGAAGTCGCCCTGCACTACATAGTACTCGTGGTCCACCTTCGGAAGACCCTTCTCAGGCTCAACGAGCAGCAACCCGTACATCCCGTTTGCAATATGCGTCGGGATGTGGCTTGTCGCGCAATGGTAGATATAGAGGCCCGGGTTCAGCGCCTTCCACTGGAAGGCTGTCTTGGCCCCCGGCATCGTCTGCGTTGCTTTTGCGCCGCCGCCCGGGCCCGTAACCGCGTGGATGTCAATAGAGTGGATATTCTGGTTTGAGTCCTTGTTCTTGATATGGAACTCAACGGTGTCGCCAACCCTCACCCTTGCGAACGGCCCCGGCACTGTGCCGTTGAAAGTCCAGAACTCGTATTCGACCCCGTCCGCAAGCCTGCCCTTCTGCTCTATCGTCTCCATCTCAACGACGACCTTGGCCGACGATGTCCTTGTAATAGGAGGCGGCACATTCGGCGGCGAGGTCAGTATGGCCTTTTCTTCAGCTGCCCATGCGCCTTCATGGACTGTAAACATGAATGCCGACGCAATCAGCGATACGAACAACAGTATTTTGGTTTTTGCTCCCACGGTTTTCTCCTTCATGTTTTGAGGTATTTAATCAGTCTGCCCTATTTGCAGGTATGCTGCCGATTTCCCGTATATAGTTGACAAGCTGCCAGCGCCCCTCTTCGCTGAGCATGCCTCCGTACGGGATCATGCCGAATTCCGTGCCGTTACTGATGGCCCAGAATATCTCTCCGTCCGTCCTTGCCTTCTGCCACTGAGGGTCTGTAAAATCCCTCGGCTTGGGGTTGAACGCGGCCCCTGCCGGGCCGTCTCCCTTCCCTGAGCTCCCGTGGCAGTTGTAGCACCTGCCTTTCCCAAGAAACACCTCCTTTCCGTGCCCGGCGCCCTTATCTGAGACCGGATTCGCCATTTCCTTTACTGACGCGAGACTGTGGACCGGAACCCTCGGCTTGTATTCCATATCTCCACCGAATGCCGGTCTGAAGCCGGACAAAAGCATTACGCCTGTTATTATTAACGGCTTTTTCCAATATCCCATATCTATTACCCATCCCTTGTCGGATATGAGCCT
This sequence comes from uncultured Thermodesulfobacteriota bacterium, assembly GCA_964365865.1. Lineage (GTDB taxonomy): Bacteria > Desulfobacterota > GWC2-55-46 > GWC2-55-46 > GWC2-55-46 > CAYIRV01. The sequence goes on from CAYIRV010000058.1 coordinate 7,917, forward strand.
GAATTACATTATGTCCGAAAAGCCGTGTTAGTGTAAATTACCAGAAAGTATGATTTTTGCTCTTCCGGAGAGGGTTAATATCCCCCAAAGGTGTGAGGAAAATACGAGGAGTTTGTTTTTAGGCGGCTAAAAAGGCTCTTTTTGAAAACCGGTTGATTCAGGCATGAAGTCTACTTCATTTCCTTTAGGAAAAGCACGGCTGCTTCCATCCTGTTTTTGACCCCGAGCTTCTTGTAGATATTCTGCAGGTGGGATTTGACTGTCTCTGTTGATATGCACATCATGGCCGATATATCCTTGTTGCCCTTGCCCTTGAGGAGCAGCCCTAATATCTCCTTTTCGCGTATCGTCAAAGAGTGCCGTTCCTTGATTTCCCTTTCAAGTTCCACATCCGTCCTGTTCAAGTCGTGTATCTTGAGAAGGACTCTTGGAGTAATATTGGCGAGGAAGGGCGAAGCTATGCACTCGCCGGCGTATGTGCTTTTTATTATCTTTATGAACTCGTTGTGATCCGCGTCCTTCATTATGTAGCCGGAGGCGCCGGACCTTATAGCCTCAATCACCTTCTCATCCTCGTTATAGACGGAAAGCATCAGCACCTTTGTCTCAGGATGCCGTTCGAGTATGAGCCTCGTTGCTTGTATGCCGCCGAGCTTCGGCAAGGAGCCCCTCAATCTCTCGAACAAAGAAATCGTAGCGGCCGGTGGTT
>CAYIRV010000059.1:0-8569 GCA_964365865.1 uncultured Thermodesulfobacteriota bacterium
CGAGCAGCAAAAGACCCTCCGGCAGCTTAGAAACATCTACAGGGACATGCTCGACGAGGCCTGCTACATTGATTCAAAGGGCAACGAAATAGCGCGGATAGTCCTTGATGAACTCGCTCATGAAACCGAGCTTTCGTCAGAGGAGGAAAGGGCGAGCTTTTTCAAAAGCTCTTTTGAGGTTGACGAAGGCTCTGTGTTTCAGGGCAGACCCGCGATTTCAGAGGACACGAAAAGATGGGTCATGCCGAACGCCACGCCCATAACGGCTGCCGGGGCAAAAGCGGCCATACTCCACTTCGAGATATCAATGGGCTATTTCCAGAGGCTCCTTAAGGATTCCATAAACCCGGAAAGGGGCTACGGCTTTATCATAAACGACAAGGGCGAATTTCTCGCTCACACCCTGATGGACATAAAGGAAGACAGGCCCTTTCCAAACGCGATAACGCCCGATACCCCTGCCGGCCTTCTGAACATTTATAAAAAAATCCTTGAAGGCGCGAGCGGCATAGAGCAGTTTACGCTCGGCAACAAAGACTATTACATCAGCTTCAGGCCCATAAACACCGCGCCGCTGAGGGGCGTAAACGAAAACAGGTGGGCGATAGCCTATGTGCTTCCGAGCGACAAGGTTTATGTGGAGGCGTCTCTTTTAAGATACAACCTTGCGGTGGTGGGCCTGACGCTTCTTGCGGTCGTTCTCGCGGCCTCGCTCGTGGGGAACTATGTGACGCGGCCCATAAGGACGCTCGCCAGAGCCGCGCACAAGGTGGCCGCAGGGGAGATGCCGAAGATAGAGGTGAAAAGCGCGGACGAGATAGGAGAGCTGTCCGGGTCCTTCAACATAATGATAGAGGCTATAAAGAGAAGGGACGAGGCCCTGAAGGCGCTGGCCTTAAGGGACGGACTCACCGGGTTATATAACCACAGGCACTTCAAGGCCGAGCTCGAGCGGGAGATAAAAAGCGCCGTCAGGTTCGCGCGGCCCCTTTCCCTCATAATGATGGATGTTGACCACTTCAAACGCTACAACGACTCGCACGGCCACACTTACGGGGACGCGGCGCTTCAGAAGATAGGGGAGGTTCTCCGCAGGGCCACGAGGGAGGTGGACCTAACGGCCCGCTACGGCGGGGAGGAGTTCGCCGTAATACTCCCTGAAACGGCCTTTGAAAACGCCCTTGTCGTGGCCGAAAGAATCAGAAAGAGGATGGAGGAGGAGCCTGTACCGTTTAAGGAAACCCAGCCTGAGGGCGCCCTTACCTTAAGCCTCGGGGTCGCGGCCATGAACGAAAACCTGAGGGACGCCCAGTCCCTCATAGAGGCCGCGGACAAGGCCCTGTACAACGCAAAGGAACTCGGAAGGAACAGGGTGCATCCGGAAGGAAACCGCGCCCTGTGAGAAGGATTGCTATGCCTTGACCGTGCGTTGGGAGTAGTATTGCTGGGCTATGGTGAGGACATTGTTGACGAGCCAGTATATGACGAGGCCGGCCGGGAATTTAAGGAACATCACCGTGAATATGACGGGCATGAGGAGCATGATCTTCTGCTGCATGGGGTCAACGCTCGTGGGCGTCATCTTCTGCTGTATGAACATCGTCGCGCCCATGATGAGCGGCGTGACATAGTACGGGTCTTTGTCCGACAGGTCGGCTATCCACAGGAAAAAGGGCGCGTGCCTTAATTCTATGGCCACATAAAGGACCTCGTAAAGGGCTATGAAGACCGGCACCTGAAGGAGCATGGGCAGGCATCCGCTCACCGGGTTTATTTTATATTTTTTGTAAAGCTCCATGAGTTCCTTGTTGAGCTTTTCCTTGTCGTTCTTGTACCTCTCCTTTATGGCCGCGAGCTGGGGCTGGACCTTCTGCATCTCCTTCATGGACTTCATGCCGTAGTTGGTGAGCGGATAGAAGATTACCTTTATGATGACCGTAAGGATGATGATGGCGAGGCCGTAGTTCTTCAGGTAGCGCTCGAAGAAGTTAAGGACCACGAGCATCGGCTTTGCCATGAAGGAGAACCATCCGAACTCTATGACCTCCTCGAACCCGGCCTTGTACTTCAAAAGGAGGTCATACTCCTTGGGGCCCGTGAAGGCGGCGTAGGACCAAACAATGTTCCCGTCGGCCTTGAGGTCAAAGGGAACCTCCATGGAGGCTTTTGAGGAAGACACGGACTGAACCTCTGTCTGCCAGTTGACCTCTGCCTCGCCTTTTGGAATGATTATCGAAAAGAAATATTTATCCTCAATGCCCAGCCACGCAATATGGCCTTGGCCTGTCTTTTCGGCCTCTTTTACATCCTGCCTTAAAAGCTTGTCCTTTGTCTTTATGATGGGGCCCGTGTGATAGCCGGTCGCGTCCTTGCCGGCAACAGACGCCGCGAGCGCGACTATGGCCTTGCCCTTGGCCGCAGTCTTGAGGCTTTCGATCTTGAGCACGGTGTCTATGAAGTATCCGGAGCCTGTAAAGATGTATGTCTTTGTTACGATGAGGCCGTTGGACGCCCTTCCGATAAAGCCGAGCTCCGCGGTATCGTTTTCCGAAACCGATAAATACTCCGCGGATGGCTTAAAGACGACAATTTCCTGAACCCCGTCTTTTTCTATAATGGTCTTAAAGGAGTTGTCGCGCAGCAGCCCCACTCCCAAATCAACGCCCTTTGACCCCGCGTCCTTTTGGAGCTTGTATTGTTTGAGCTCAAACCTTTTTACCCCTCCGCCCAAGGTGGTGAATACCGCCCTGTATAGCGGGGTTTCAACGGTTACATACTCCTCTTTAATAAGCTGGACGGCCTTTGCTGAAGGCGCGGCAACGCGGCTTGCGGCATCCTTGACAAATTCCTTTGCCGTAACCTCTTTTTTGGCCGCAGGCTGGGGCCTGAACTTGGATGAAATTATCGGGTATAAAAAAAGAACGAGCGCAGAAAGCGCTATGGCAACCCAGACCCTTTTTTCCATATTGTGCCGCCTTGGTCAACGGATAGTTCCGCTGCTTGGGCTGTTTCCCTTCAAGTGTTTTTAAAGACAGCCTAAAGAATCTTCCGCAGGCCAGTGCCCGCAATCTTTTCGCCCGGCACAGGGTCAAAGCCGCCCTGACTGAACGGGTGGCATCTTAAGACCCGCCGGCCTGAGATGAAAATCCCTTTAAGCGGCCCGTGGATGCCTATTGCCTGATAAGAATAATCAGCGCAGCTCGGGTAAAACCTGCAGCACGGCCCGAGAAACGGGGATATGAGCCTTTTGTATAAAAATAGGATTAAAAGAAGCGGTCTTTTCACCATCTTCATCATCGGTTTTTTCGCCGGTTTGCGGACAGGAGGGCTTCCCTAAGCGTTTGCCCGATGTCCTTGTTGCGCGCCGGTTCTGCGGGCCTTCTTGCCGATATTACGGTGTCTGACGAGTCAGGGAAGACAGCCTTGTTGTTTCTGAAAAACTCCCTGAAAATCCTCTTGAGCCTGTTACGCTCCACCGCGCACCCGGCCTTTGAGCTTACGGATAGGCCGAGCCTTTTTGTGTTAAGACCGTTCGGCAGGATATGGACGGAAAGGTTTCCGGCTGACATTCTTTTGCCGGATTTAAAGACCTGCGAGAAGTCTTTTTCCTTTAGAAGTCTTTCCTCTTTAGCAAAGGAGCGTCCGGACACGGCTGTATGCTTATTATTTGTTGGCGCTTACCGTGACGGTCAGACGCCTTCTTCCCTTGGCGCGCCGTCTCTTTATGACCGCCTGCCCACCCTTTGTGGACATCTTCTTAAGAAAGCCGTGCGTCCTTAGTCTTTTTTTCCTGCTTGGCTGAAAGGTTCTCTTCATGTCCTATGCCTTGTCCGTATTTTTAATCAAACACAATGTATAATTAAGCCACACCTCGCTTCATTATGTCAAGATAAATCTCCTCCTGAACTCCCCACATGCCCTAATCCCCTAATGAGCCGGGCGTCCGGCCGATGGATGATTTGCAAGCATCTGACTGCCGGAAGGATTGTGCAGATAGGGTCAAGCGGAGGTTAGAGGAACAAGCTGCCGATGGTGAAAAAGGTGTTTAGGGTTGTGTGTGCTATGCTGATTTTTTCGGGCCGGTTTCATGTCCTACAGCCTCATGGGCATTATTATGTAGGTATAATCGTTTGCCCCGGCTGGTCTGGATATGGCGGGGCTTAAGGAGTCTTTGAGGATGATTTCGACCTTATCCCCGCTGGTCGCATCAAGCATCTCGATAAGGTATCTCGCGTTAAAGGCTATTTCTATATCCTCTCCGCTGTAATCCATGTCGAGCTCTTCTGTCGCATCCCCTATGTCCGGGGCAGAGGAGGAGAGCGTGAGCCTTGCCTTGGCGAAGTTGAACCTTACCCCTTTTACCTTGTCAATGGACAGTATGGAGACCCTTTTAAGGGACGCAAGGAGGTTTTCCTTGCCTATAAGCGCAGTGATGTTGTTGTCCTTGGGTATTACCTTTCTGTAGTCCGGGAATTCTCCCTCGAGGAGCCGTATGTTTATAACCGTATCCGCGCTCTTCATGACAGCCGACTTCTGGGTAATGCCGAGCTGGTAATCACCGTCGTTCTCATCAAGGAGCCTTTTCATCTCCATCACGCCTTTTCTCGGCAGAAGCACGCTGTTCTTATCCTCGGATGAAAGCCTTATGTCTTCCGTCTTTTCAATCATAGCAAGCCTGTGGCCGTCTGTAGTGACCATCCTGACAACAGGGCCGTCCTTTTCGAGAAGAAAACCGTTTATGTTATACCTTGTCTCGTCAGTCGAAACCGCAAAATAGGTTTTTTCTATCATGTCTTTAAGGGTCTCTTTTTTCACTGGAGAAAGGCTTATTTCATCTATTTTAGGAAATACAGGGTAGTCCTTTGAAGGCATGCCCATGATATTGAACCGGGCCGAACCGCCCTTTATCGTAACCTTGCCTTCTTTTGTCGCGTTTACATCAACGGCCTCGCACGGCAGGTCTTTAACTATCTCAAAAAGCTTTCGAGCGTTAACAGTAATTGACCCGCTGTCAGTCACCTTTGCCTTCGTTGAATCCTTTATAAAGACCTCGAGGTCCGTAGCTGTTGTGTTTATCCTGTTATCTATTGCCTCCAACAGGACATTTGACAGTATAGGCATAGTCGTCCTTTTTTCCACTATGCCTTGTATCCTTTGAAGCGCTTTTGTGAAATCGGTTCTGTCTATTGAAAACCGCATCTTCCTTCTCCCTCCTTTTTAACACTAATGTGAAAAAGGGCAGCGTCTTGTTTTTAGCCTTTAGTATTTAGTAATATATCTTTATAGTAGTAGTATGGCTGTTGAATATGTTGGTAAAGACATAACCAACCGTAACTCCTGCTATATTTAAAATATAGCGCTGTTTATAAAAAAACCGCCTGAGTTGAAAACCGCACATGCCCTTTGGTCCTTGGTTATAACGGCTATAGTTGCCAACACAAGTTCAGTAGTTACCAACAACAAATGAGAGGGTTAATAACAGAACCTCAACTTATACCCAAGCCGTGTTTTATGGTCTTTACCGACTGTTTAAGTTCCGGGCTGTCCTTTAACACCCTTTCTATCTTTCTGACGGCGTGTATGGCTGTGGAATGGTCTTTTCCGCCGAAGGCCGTGCCTATTTCCGGAAACGAAAACCCGCCGTATTCCCTTGCGAGATACATGGCGACATGACGCGGCAGGGCTATGGTTCTAAGCCTCCGTTTCGACTTCATGTCCGAGGTTTTAATATTGAAGTGGCCGGCAACAGCCTTCTGTATCTCGTCTATGGTTATGTAGCGCTCCTCTTTTTCCTTAAGGAGGTTTTTGAGGGCCTCCTTGCTCATTCCCAGGGTTATATCCTGACCCGTAAGGTTTGATACCGCGAATATCCTGTTCAAAAGGCCCTCAAGCTCGCGTATGTTCGAGCCGCTCACCCCGGCAACCCATGCCGCCACATCGTCAGGGAGACGGACGCCTTCGGCCTTGGCCTTTTTCTTAAGTATAGCTATCTTGGTCTCTATGTCCGGACTCTGTATGTCGGCCACAAGCCCCCACTCGAACCTGCTCCTTAACCTCTCCTCAAGGCCGTCCAGGTCCTTCGGGAATTTGTCGCTCGTCACCACTATCTGCTTGTGGCCCTCGTAGAGCGCGTTGAATGTGTGGAAGAATTCCTCCTGCGTGCCCACCTTGCCGGCCCAAAACTGTATGTCGTCAATGAGCAGGAGGTCCATATTCCTGAACCTGCCTCTGAAGTCCGACATTTTCTTTCTGCTCACATAGTTGATGAATTCGTTCATGAAACGGTCAGAGGTGTAGTAGCAGACCTTGGCCGAGGGGCTTGTCTCAAGGACCTTCTGTCCGATGGCCTGAAGGAGATGGGTCTTTCCGAGACCCACGCCGCCGTAGATGAACAGGGGGTTGTATTTGCTCCCCAGGTGGCTCGTAATCGCCACGCATGCCGCGTGGGCGAATTCATTGGCCTTGCCGACCACGAAGTTTTCAAAGGTGTACTTGTGGTTCATCCCAGTCGCGAGCCCGAGGCCCTGCTGCTTGGAGGCCTTGTCCTTTGAGGTCAAGGGCTTCTTAGCAAGGCCGGGGTCCGGCAGGGGCTCCTCAGCCACCTTCCATGAAAGCCGCACATCCTTTTTGGAAACCCTACGGAGGATCTCCTGTAAGAGCGTCAGGTAATGCTCCTTTATCCATTCAAGGAAGAACCTGTTCGGGACGATTAGCTCTATGGCGTCGTCAGCGCCGCCCGCTACCTTTATGGGCTTGAACCATGTGGTGAAATGCTGAGGGCTTACATGCTCGACGACCCCGTCGAGGCAATTTTTCCAGATGGTTTCATTGTCCATATAAAACACACGGCAGAGGTTCAGGTTGCGAACCTGAACCCGCGGGAGAAAATATCCACAGGTTTATCAACACCTGTTAATAACCTTTTTCTGTAACCGAGCCTCACTTTAACAGAGTAAAAACCCCATTGCAAGATTTTTAATCCGCGTAAAAAAGGAGGCCGGAAAAGCATATTTTGAGGGAAACTTTTTGTAAAAAGGTTCCCTCAGCCCCCTGCCCCCGCTTACTACCTGCGGGGGCAGGCTCTACCCTCCCTGCTCGTGGGGAGGGAGAAAGGAAGAGGGCGATTGAGAGCCCCTTTCCGAGTGGCCTGTTCAGGGATAAAGGCCGCGGACCATTATGGCCTCTGCCACCCTTTTTACCCCGAGGACCATGGCCGCGGTCCTCATGTCTATTTTTTTGTCGAGCGAGATGGCGAGCACCTCTTTGAACGACCTTGTCATTATGGCTCTCAGCCTGTCGTTGATTTCTGCCTCGTTCCAGAAGAACCTCTGCAGGTCCTGCACCCATTCAAAATACGAGACCACCACGCCGCCGGCGTTGGCGAGTATGCCGGGGAGCATGAAGACCCCCATGTCCTTTAATACATCGTCCGCGTCGTTTGTAAGCGGGTTGTTCGCGCCCTCGGCAATGAGCCGGGCCTTTATCCTCCCGACATTCGAGGAGTGTATCTGGCCTTCTATTGCCGCGGGCACGAGGAGGTCTACCTTGACGCCGAGGAGCTCGTCAACAGTCAGGTCCTCCGCCTCCTTGCAGCCCTGAAGTCTTCCAGCCTCTTTTTTATGAAAGGCCGCTCTTTTGACATCTATGCCTTTTGGGTTGTATATCGCGCCCTTAGAGTCAGCAAGCCCTATAATCCTGGCCCCGAGGCCCTGAAGGATTTCCGCGGCAAAGTAGCCCACCTTTCCGAATCCGAGAACCGATACGGTAAGACCTTCCATGGAGAGGTTAAGATGCCTTATAGCCTCTATGACGGTTGTTACAAGCCCTTCAGAGGTGGCCTTAAGCCTTCCGAGGGACCCGCCTATGCACACCGGTTTTCCTGTCACAACGCCCGGGACAGTATAGCCCTTCATCATGGAGTAGGTGTCCATTATCCACGCCATGACCTTTTCATCCGTATACATGTCAGGGGCCGGTATGTCTGTTTCAGGGCCGATAAGAATCCCGATTTCGTAAGTATATCTACGGGTAAGCCTCTCTATCTCGTTACTGCTCATCTTCGTGGTGTCGCAGGCCACCCCGCCCTTTGCCCCGCCGAACGGGATGTCAACCACCGCGCACTTCCATGTCATAAGCGCGGCGAGCGCGATTACCTCATCGAGCGTAACCTGAGGATGGTATCTTATGCCTCCCTTGCCCGGGCCTCTGGCAAAGTCGTACTGGACCCTGTAGCCGGTGAAGAATTCGACCTTGCCGCTGTCCATCTTAACAGGCACCGAAACGATAAGTGACCTCCGGGGCGTGGCAAGACGGGTATATATGGAATCAGGAAGGCTTAAGTGTTTGTTCGCCTTTTCAAGGCTTGCGAGCACATCCTGAAAAAAACTCTGGCCCGAGGACAATTTTATACCCCCTGCAAACAGGTTTGATGTAATGCTCCCTAAAAACTGTAGAGAGAAATCCGAATTATAAATGTAAATTCACGGAAGGGGATTGTCAAGGTTTTTGTTCCCCTGTGTCAACCACATTTAGAAATGTCCCCTTTTCTCCAAAGTAGAAATGTCCCCTT
>CAYIRV010000060.1:0-3536 GCA_964365865.1 uncultured Thermodesulfobacteriota bacterium
CGTGGTGAAGACGTCTTATAAGGCAGGCCAAAGGGTCGCGCTTACTCCCGCCACCCTTTTAATGTCCGGGGCGCGGGACACAAGATACATATCCAGCGTTCTGGACGGGATACCGGTCGTGGAGGGCGACAAGATCAGGGCAAACCTCTTCGGCGCCAAAGGGCAGGAGTTCATAGTCACCACGGTCATACCGCGGGATGCGGTCGTCATCAATCAAAAGACTATCATCGAGATAAAGGCCGCGGAGAAGAAGGCTGCAGAGAGGCCCAGGGTCACATACGAAGACATCGGTGGGCATAAAAAGACGATACAGAGGATACGGGAGATGATAGAGCTGCCATTAAGGCATCCCCAGGTCTTCGAAAGGCTCGGAATAGAGGCCCCGAAGGGGGTCTTCCTCCACGGCCCCCCGGGCTGCGGAAAGACCCTCATTGCCAGGGCCGTGGCTAACGAAACCGACGCCTTTTTCACCCATCTCGCCGGTTCCGAGGTCATGCATAAGTTCTATGGCGAGAGCGAGGCCCATTTAAGAAAGATATTCGAGACGGCCTCAGCCAACGCCCCTGCCATAATATTCATAGACGAGATAGACGCCATGGCGCCGAAAAGGGAGGAGATGGGGGGTGAGAAGCAGGTGGAAAGGAGGGTCGTCGCCCAGCTCCTCTCGCTCATGGACGGTATCGAGAACAGGGGGCAGGTAATCGTCATAGGGGCCACGAACATCCCCAATATGGTCGACCCGGCGCTCAGAAGGCCCGGCAGGTTCGACAGGGAGATAGAGATAGGCATACCGGACAGGAACGGCCGTCTCGAAATACTTACAATCCACACAAGGGGGATGCCTCTTGCAGGGGATGTGAATCTCGAAAAGCTCTCCCAGATAACCCACGGCTTTGTCGGGGCCGACCTTGAGGCCCTGTGCAGGGAAGCGGCGATGACAACCTTGCGTAAGATATTCCCGTCCATCGATTTTCATCTTGACGAGGTGCCCTACGAGACCCTCTCAAGGCTCGAGGTGACCATGGACGACTTCATGGACGCCCTCAAGGACGTTGAACCGTCGGCCATGAGAGAGGTCTTCGTGGAGGTCCCGGATGTCCGGTGGACGGATGTGGGCGGCATGGAGGAGATAAAACAGGCCATGAGGGAGGCCGTGGAATGGCCGTTGAAAGACCCGGGTATATTCAAATACGCCGGGACGCGCCCTCCAAAGGGGATACTTTTATGCGGCCCGCCCGGAACGGGCAAGACCCTCATGGCAAAGGCGCTGGCCACGGAAAGCGAGGTCAATTTCATATCCATAAAGGGGCCTGAACTGCTTTCCAAATGGGTCGGCGAGAGCGAACGGGGGGTGAGGGAAATATTCCACAAGGCCAGGCAGGCCTCCCCCTGCATCGTCTTCTTTGACGAGATAGACTCCCTTGTCCCTAAAAGAGGGGCGGGCGAGTCCCATGTTACGGAGCAGGTCATAAGCCAGTTTCTTACGGAAATGGACGGCATAGAGGAACTGAAAGGAGTGGTGGTTCTGGCCGCTACGAACAGGGTAGACCTCCTTGACCCGGCGCTTCTCCGCCATGGAAGGTTCGACCTGATATTTGAACTGCCGCTTCCGGATAAAGGCGCAAGGATAGAGATATTCAAGGTGCACACAAACGGCAAACCTCTCTCGACCGACGTTGATATAGAGGAATTAGCGGGTTTTGCCGAGGGTTTTGCCGGCTCGGAGATAGAGGCGGTATGCAGGGAGGCGTCCCTTTCAGCCGTAAGGGAGTTTATGGGCAATGAAAAATATGCCCACGGCCCGAACGCCGCCGGCTACCCCGGCCTTGTCATCGCCATGAGCCTTTTCAAGGCTGCGGTGGAGTCGGTAAAAAAGAGAAAGCGGTAGAAAAGGGAGCGCCTTCGGTATGGCCATACTGATAGACGACATATTCCTTAAAGGCGTCGTCTGGATCGGCGAGAAGCTCAAGGAGGCGGCCGAGGCCGAGATGCTCGACGCATCGAAGGTGCGGGAGTCGCTTTTGAGCCTGCAGATGCAGCTCGAGATGGGCGAGATAACGGAAGGAGAATATCAAATAAAAGAGACGGAGTTGATGGACAGGCTCGATGATATAAGAATGTATAAGGAAAAAAACGGGTAACCCTATCATGACCGCGAGGGCCGGAAAAGGCAAATAAAGAGAAGATTACCCGGAGAACGGGGAAAATGGAGGGGAAAGAAATGGCGATGACCATGGAAAAGATAGTTCTGAAGGCGCGGAGCGAACTCAATAAACTTACCGGGCTTGAACTTTCTTCCACCTTGAAGACCGTAAGGGACGATAAGGGATGGCATGTGTCGGTGGAGATGGTCGAAAAGCATTCCATCCCTGACGGTATGGATGTGCTTGCTACATACGACGCACTTTTTGACGACGAAGGCAACCTCCTTGAATTCATTCGCAAGGGTATGCGCAAGCGCATGGAGACTGTCTCGGAAGGATAGGCCGGGTCGTGAGGATACTCGATACCACGGTAAGCAGGCGCCTGCCGCCGGCAAGTCATATCCCTCCCGTTACCCCGTGCAGGTTCCTGTCCTTCAGGCCTGGTTTTAAACCGGGACAAGGGATTGACCGCTGGAGAGGGGCCGCGCCTCAAGAAATCGGCCAAGAAATCGGAATGATAAGGGCCGCGGGCGAGACCATGATATTGCCCGTAAGACTCATCTCTGTCATCGCAAAAGAGTTAAAAAAACAGTCATTATAGGAAGGGGGCGGGTAGATGGCTGTGGCAAGACCGATAACGATGAGCAACAGCCTCTCCTTGGCGGACATCGTTGACAGGGTCCTTGACAAGGGGATCGTAATAGACGCCGACATATCCATATCCATAGCCGGCACGGAGTTTCTCAATATAAGAATTAGGGCGGCCGTGGCCTCGTTCGAAACCGCGGCCAGATACGGCCTTGAGTTCCCCTCTGGGGTCGACCGCAGGCTTTCGTCATGGCAGGAGGCTCTGGAGGCGAAGGATGATTGTCCGGGATGCGGAAAAAGGCAGCCCTCGAAAGCCCTCCTTGAGAAGGCCTGCCCGTGGTGCGGGTGGGTAAGCGCCCTAACAAAAATGGGGGCCGAGCCGGCTGGCTGAGCAAACGGACATATTCAGGGACAAAGGACAAGGAATGGACGGTACGGCCAAATACCTCTATGGGGTGATAGGGTTACCGGAGAACCGCTCCGGCGCCCCTCTCGCATCGGACGACAAAGGCAAGGTTACCCCCTTTTCTAAAGGGGGGTTAGGGGGGATTAACAAGGTTTACACTATCGGTTATAAAAATATCGCCTGCGTGGTCTCCGATTCAACGGGCGCGGCAATTGACCCGGCTGACAAGGCGGCGCTGGTTCGCCATTTGATCGGCCACCAGTCCGTTATGGAACAGGTGATGGACGGTCATACGATTATTCCCATAACGGTCGGGACCAGACTCGGCGCCGTAAGGGATGTCGCCCAATGGCTCTCGACTCCACACGCCCTTAAAGGCCGAATACCAAATCAAGTTT
>CAYIRV010000060.1:3546-8569 GCA_964365865.1 uncultured Thermodesulfobacteriota bacterium
AAGGTGGAGGCCGAGGTGACGGCGTTATGGAGCGACCTAAACGGCGTCATAAAAAGAATAGCGGAGGAAGACCTGGAGATTAGAGACCTTAAAAACAAGGTCTCTTCGTCTCCGGCCCGTAACAACCGCGCCGAAAGGATAAAGATAGGCTCCATGATAAAGGACGCCCTTGACAGGGAAAGGGACCGCATCCGGGAAGAAGCGCTCCCCGGTCTGAAAAGATGCGCCGTGGACTCCATTGACCATGACCCGGCGGACGAAAAAGTGGTCATCTCCTGCGCCTTCCTGCTGGGGAAAAAGGGGGTTGCCGCGTTCCATTCCGCGCTTGATGAATTGAACGAAAGGTTCGGCGGCTTGTTGAACTTCAAGTGCGTCTCTCCCCTGCCCCCGTATTCCTTCAGCGCCATGGATATCAAGAAGGTCGGATATGACGAGCTCCTTCGGGCAAAGGAAATACTTGGACTCGGCGAGAAGGCGAGCGCCGACGATATCATGGGGTCTTACCATCGGATGGCGCGGAAGTATCATCCGGATAATGACCGCTGCGACCCGGCCCTTGGCGTTAGGTTCGAGGAGATAAGCGGGGCGCACAGGCTGCTCAAAAAATACTCTCGGGGGCGTATCTGTTCTTTCAAGGAAGACGCCTTTGAGGGTTTCTTCATTGTAGAGCCGATAAAGCCATATGAAAGGCCAAAGAAAAGGCCGTGGAGGCTTAAAATGGGGAAAGAAGAAAAAGACGAAAGGGCGGAAGAGACAAGAAGGGGCAAGGAGAAGAAAAAGAGGGATGAGGAAGAAAGGGGGAAAGATACGACGGGCGGCATACTGCACGAGGCGGGTAAGATATTCGGGTTCGGCGGCATCCTGAAAAAGGTGGAGAAACTCCCCGGTTTCAAGGAACAGCTGAGAGAGATAGATGAGGAGATCGAACGGAGGCTGAAAATCCCCCCTGCCCCCCCTTTTTCAAAGGGGGGGAATTTAAAGACGGCGGAAGGCGGCCTCGGCGGGGCGAGATCCATGCCGCCGGGGATAAAGGGGGCGCCGTCTCGTGAGAAAAGGCCGGGGCGGGAAAGACCGGCCCAAAGCGATATCTCAGCCGATGTCTTTGATGAGAATGACCACCTGCTCGTAGCGGCGGACCTGCCGGGCGTTGAGGAAGATACGATAGATATAAGCCTTGAGGGGGACGTCCTTACGCTGTCTTTTAAAAAGGAAGGCGGCGTCCTGAAAAAAAGGCTGAAGCTCCCATGCGCGCCAGGAGGCGAGATCGGCAAGACTTACAAGAACGGGATACTTGAAGTGAAGATAAAAAAATAAGACGTGAAGGCGGCCGCCCGATGGCTATCAATATCGACGGAAAGGATCTGAAGCAGGGGGTGATGGGTCTGGTAATCGCCGTAGTGGAGGTGCTGAAAGAGGCCCTCAAGCACCAGGCTATAAGGCGCATGGAGGGCGGGGCGCTGGACGAAGGAGAGGTGGAAAGGCTGGGCGCGGCCCTGATGGAAATAGACAGGGCCGTTGACGAAATAAAGGAGGATTACGGCGTCAAAGAGGCCGTGCAATCCGTAAGGGAGGGACTGGACCACGCCCTGAATGACCTTGTGGGCGCGGCCCTTCGTTCCACGGGTAATGACAGGGCGGAAAGCGGTTAATGGAGGCGGACGAGATGACGTTGAGGATAGAAGGGTTTAAGGGAGATGGGGACGGCTTACCGGGCAAATACCTCTTCTGTGTCCTTGAAGGCGGCGTGGACATCGACTTCACCGGCATGGATGATAAACGTCTCACCACGGTAAGCCACGAGGACCTGCTGGCGGTGGTTCAGGACAGTCCGCAGGGGCTTTGCAGTAAAGACGGCGGCGTCTTAAAGAACCTGATAATCGCCCATCATAAGGTGGTCGATGCGGCCGCAAAAAGGTGCGACGCCGTCTTGCCATTTTGTTTCGGGAATATAATTACAGGCGACGAATGTAATGCCCCGGCCGAGCGCATCTCCGTCTGGCTCTGGAAGAATTACGGGGCCCTTAAAGGAAAGCTCGAAAAGGTCAGGGGCAAGGCTGAGTATGGCGTGCAGGTTTTATGGGACCCCCTGGTTATGGCCGCTAATTTGATTGATCAATCGCCGGAGTTGAAAAGGCTGGACCAAGCGGCAAGGGCGTCTTCCCCTGGCACGGCCTTCATGTATAAAGAGAGGCTGAAGACGGCGCTGAGGCAAGAGACGGAGGCTATGACCGATGAGCGCTTCAGGGCATTCTACGGCCGCATAAAAAACACCGTTGACGAGATAAAGGTTGACGGCGTAAAGAAGGTCGAAGGGGTTCCTCGGATGCTGATGAACCTCTCCTGTCTCGCGCACGGGGATAAGGCCGAGGAACTCGGGAGGCTCCTCGACGACATTGAAAGGGAGGGCTTCACCGTGCTTTTCACCGGGCCGTGGCCGCCCTATTCTTTCGTGTAAGCGCCCTGTTAGAAGGGCTTCCCCGGATAACGGGAGAAAGAAAGATGGAACCTGCAAGGCAGATAGATTTTAACCTGACCGATGTGTTAGACAGGCTCCTGGACAAGGGCCTGGTCATCAATGCCGAACTCGTTATTTCGGTCGCAGGAATCCCCCTTGTCGGCGTCACGTTGACGGCGGCCGTGGCAGGAATGGATACCATGCTGGCCTATGGGGTCATGGGAGATTTGGACAGTAGGGCCAGAGAGGCTGAGAAGCGCCCAGCCGCGACCATTGCAGAGCAAGATGCCGGCGGGCGCCGGATTCCGGGGCAGCCAAGCCCCTGATTATCTTTCTTTAATACCTATCCCGCGGCCCTGCCGCAATCGGCCTTAGACTGAGACGGAATGGATATGTCAAAGACAGTAGGCATAGACCTCGGCACGACCTTTTCCGTAATTGCGCACCTTAAGGAGGGAAGGCCGGAGGTCATAGCCGGGAAAGACGGCTCTGCCCTTATGCCCTCTGTCGTGGGTATACTCAAGGACGGGAGCCGGGTGGTTGGAAGGCGCGCAAAGCAACAGGCCGAGGCAAACCCCGATGGGACCGTCTTTTCCATAAAGAGGCGGATGGGGCGGAGAAGCTATCTTGACTTGAACGGCCTTCTGCCCGAAGAGGAGGCCGTAAGACAGATAAAGAGACGCATGGGCACGGACTATCGCGTAAGGATAAACGGCAGGGAGTATACGCCGGAGGAGATATCGGCTACGATCCTTAAAAAACTCAAAGACGACGCCGAAGAGTGTCTCGGCGAGAAGATAGACAAGGCGGTGATTACCGTGCCAGCCTACTTTAACGTCTCCCAGCGCCGGGCCACCATCGATGCCGGCATCATCGCCGGACTCGATGTGATAAGGATAATAGACGAGCCTACGGCGGCGGCCCTCGCTTACGGACTGGAGATCGAGGATGTCCATACCGTTATGGTATGGGACCTGGGGGGAGGTACCTTCGATGTCTCCATATTGGAGCTCGGGCACGGGTTATTCGAGGTCAAGGCCGTAGGGGGCGATACGCTTCTGGGCGGCGACGATTATGACCGGCGGATAGTTGACCATATAGTCTCCGAGCTTAAAATGGAGTGCGGGGCCGACCTCGGTGGAGATACAGCCGCCATGATACGGCTCAAGGATATCGCTGAAAGGGCCAAGATGGAACTGACCGAAAGAGAGGTCGCGCACATAAGCATACCCTTTACCGGCACGGGCGGCGAACGCAGGCGCTTTGAAACCTTCCTTACAAGGAGCGGGTTTGAGGAATTGACATCCGACCTCCTCCGCAGGATGATCGAGCCGACCGAGAGGGCGCTCAAAGATGCCGGACTCGGCCCCCCGGACATAGACCGTGTCTTGCTGGTCGGCGGCTCAACAAGGATGCCTCAGGTCAGGAGGCTTTTAAGGGAGCTTATGGGCAAGGAGCCTTACGCAGATATCAATCCCGACAAGGTTGTGGCCATGGGCGCGGCCATCCAGGCGGGTATCCTTACCGGACAGATAAGGGAAAAGATTCTGATAGACGTTATACCCATCTCCATCGGCATAGAGACCGAAGGGGGCATCTACGCGAAGATTATGGAAAAAAACACCGCCATCCCCGCCTCCAGGAGCCGTATCTTTACCAATTCGGCGGATGGTCAGAGGTCGATGAATTTCCACGTGCTCCAGGGCGAAAGGGCCGTTGCCGCAAGCAACATGACCCTTGCCAGATTCGACCTCTGCGGCATCACTCCGGGCAAGAGGGGTAATGCCTTTGTTGAGGTAAGATTCGATATCAACGCAGACGGCATCCTCCATTTATCGGCTAAAGACCTCCACACGGAAAATTCAAGCGCCCTGAGGCTGACCCCAAGGTTCTACGGCCTTACGGACGATGAGATTAAGCGCATGAACAGGGATGCGCATGACTGCATGGAAGATGACCGGATGGAGTGTGAACGGGTGAATACCGCCATAAGGGCCCAGAATATGACCTCGGCGGCAAGGGGATTCGTCGAGGACCGTCTGCGCTCAGGTTCTATCAAGGCAGGCGAGGCAGGGTCTTCGGCGCAGGTGGAGGAGATAGAGGCATCTATCCGGAAGGTGGAGGCCGCCCTGACGGAAGGCGACCGGGGATTGATGGAAAGGGAAACAGACGAACTCGAAAGGCGCATAAAGGCCATGGACCGCTTAGAGATTCCGGCGGGACAGGCGACCCTCCCAGTCGAGACCCGGAGTGAAAAAAGGACAGATGGTTCGTAGTATACCGCCCAGGAGCATACTGGATAAGCTGAGGGAGAAGGCAGAAGGCCCGGCCGCTGATATTTCAGCAAAACGGCGCGGCTCTTTTGAGGCCGCCGGAAAGCCCAGGGAATGGGTCTACGAAACAAGGCCGGTCTTCAAAAGATTGATGAAAGAACCTCTTATAGACGTCTTCAAGGAGACTGAGGAGGTGCGGATAATCGTTGACCTTAGCGGTTTCAGCCGGGATGCCGTGAATATTGACATAAAACCCTACAGATACGTTATTACCGCCGCGCGCGGGAAAGAGATT
>CAYIRV010000061.1:0-1311 GCA_964365865.1 uncultured Thermodesulfobacteriota bacterium
ACGCGGACCTTAACGCCGGACTCATCGGCGAGGACGAGGCGCGCAGAAGAAGAAAGGAGATAGCGCTCGGGGCCGACTTCTACGGCGCGATGGATGGAGCCAGCAAGTTCGTGAGGGGGGACGCGGTCGCCGGCATTCTGATAACATTCATAAACATTATCGGCGGTCTGGCAATCGGGGTCTTGCAACAGGGGCTCGACTTGGGGGAGGCGGCAAGGATATACACGATACTTACGGTCGGGGCCGGCCTTGTCGCGCAGATACCGGCCCTCATAATATCAACGGCGGCCGGTCTTGTGGTGTCTAATGTGAGCACCGAGGCGTCCTTAAGCGAAAGCCTCGGCAGGCAGCTCCTCCGGAACCCAAAGCCGATATTCTTCGCATCAGCGCTGCTGTTCGTTCTGGGCATCATACCGGGTCTGCCGCATTTAGCGTTTTTTGTGCTTTCAGCCGCAACCGGCGGGGTCGCGTACTACGTGCACAGGACAAAGGAACAGACAGAGGCCGCGGCAGAGGCTGACAAGAAAAAAGAGGCGCCGGCGCAGCCGAGGAAGGAGCTTGCCGAGGAACTCCCGCTCATTGACACGCTCGGCCTCGAGGTGGGCTTCAGAATCATACCGCTCGTCGACCCCGGCGAGGGAGGGGAACTGCTTGAGAGGATAAAGGCCATAAGGAGACAGCTCGCCGATGACCTGGGCATTATGGTGCCGCCGGTGCATATAAAGGACAACCTCCAGCTTAAGCCCACGGAATATGTCTTCCTTTTAAAGGGCATAGAGGCCGCTAGGGGGGAACTGCTCTCCGGCCATTCGCTCGCCATTGACCCGGGGAGCGCAAGCCCCGGCATAGACGGCGTCGCGACCGTAGACCCGGCCTTCGGCCTGCCTGCGGTATGGGTGAACGATTCGCAGAAGGAAAAGGCGCAGGTCCTCGGATACACGGTCGTGAATCACGCCGCGGTCATAGCTACGCACATAACCGAGATGCTGAAAACGCACGCGCATGAGCTTGTCGGCAGGCAGGATGTGCAGAACATGCTCGACAGGGTTTCAAAGACCCAGCCCAAGCTCGTTGAGGAACTTGTGCCCGGACTTTTAAGCCTCGGCGCCGTGCAGAAGGTGCTCCAGAATCTCTTAAGGGAGCAGGTCGGCGTGAGGGACCTGCAGACCATTCTCGAATCACTCTCTGACCGGGCCTCGGCCACCAAGGATGCAGAGGTGCTGACCGAGCATGCAAGGGCAGCGCTCTCCCGCCAAATCTCAAAGGCGCATCAGGGCCATGACCATGTGATTCAGGCCGTGGCTCTCACCC
>CAYIRV010000061.1:1321-6148 GCA_964365865.1 uncultured Thermodesulfobacteriota bacterium
CCGTGCATGAAACCCCGCAGGGTTCTTATCTCTCGATAGAGCCGAATACCGCGCAGCGCATTCTTTTGAAGCTCAAGGAGACGCTCGAGGATGTAATATCCAAGGGACACCAGCCGGTGCTCCTGGTGTCTGGCACTACGCGAAGGTTCGTAAGGAAGCTTACGGAGAGGCCGTTCCCGTCCATACCCGTGATAGCGCACAGTGAAATCGCGGGCAATGTAAAGGTGCAGACTCTAAAGGTGGTGAAGTTATAACATGCATATCAGGAGATTTACCGCCCCTACCGTTAAAGAAGCCCTTGCCGCGATAAAGGCCGAGTTAGGCCCTGACGCCCTTATACTCGGCACCAAGAAGCTTAAGGAAGGCCCGGTGTTCATGCACGAGGTTACGGCGGCCATAGAGCATGAGCCTGTCCGGCCGCCGGCCGTTCCTGTGGTTGATCAGGGCGCGGCCGCCGGCAAGGTCGGGGCCGAGATGGAGGAGGCGTTAGCGCTTAAGGACCTGTGCTGGGAATTTCTGACCGGCCGCGGCCGCAGGCCGAACGCCATGATGTCATTAAAGGACGAGATGGTAAGAAGCGGGATAGACGAAAGGCTCGTGCAGAAAATCTTCATCAAGACATTTTCATCCGTCTCAAAGGACATGACCGGGAGCCATTCGCACCTTAAGTCCCTTGTGAGGGAAAAGGTCTTCGAGAGGCTTGCGGTCAAGGACCAGCTCGCTGAAAAGGGTGTTTACGCGTTCATAGGCCCTCCGGGTGTTGGCAAGACCACCACCGTCGCCAAGCTCGCGGCTGTCCACGCGCTCAAAAAAAAGCGCTCCGTGGCGCTCTTCACGCTCGACACATACAGGCTCGCCGCCGCCGAGCAGCTTAAGGTTTACGCAAGGATATTGGGCGTGCCGTGCGAGGTGGCTTCAAGGCCGGCGGATTTGAGGACCCTGCTCCCGAAGCACGCGGACAAGGATATTATCCTTATAGATACCGCGGGCAGGGGGGCAAAGGATGCCGCCTACGCCAAAGAACTCAATGAGATCGCCGCTGTTGACCCGAGGATAAGGTTCAATCTTGTCTTGAGCACGGTCATGCGCGACGAGGGGCTTTATTCGGCTATAGCGGCCGGTAAAGACCTGCCGGTTGATTGTCTTACATTCACCAAGCTCGATGAAAGCCGGTCCTGCGGGGCCATACTTAATTCAATGTTTCTCGCGAAAAGACCGGTGTCTTACATAACCGCAGGCCAGCGGGTGCCGGAAGACGTAGAGGCCGCCACAAAGGAAAGGCTTCTGGACTTCATAATTCCAAACTGAGGAGACCATTGATGGATCAGGCCGCATCGCTTAGAAAGGCAGTTGACAACGGCGTCCCGCGTGAGGGGGGCGCGGTAAAGGCCGCCCGGGTATTGGCCGTAAGCAGCGGCAAAGGAGGCGTAGGCAAGACGAATTCGGTCGTGAATCTCGCGGCGGCCTTCGCGGCCATGCGAAAGAAGGTTCTTATACTCGACGCCGACTTGGGCCTCGGCAACATTGACGTCCTTCTCGGTATTTCCCCGAAGTACAACATAGGGCATCTTCTGCGCGGTGAAAAAACGCTTGATGAGGTTATTGTGGAAGGCCCTGCCGGAATAATGATACTCCCCGCGTCCTCCGGAGTGCAGGAGCTTACTAACCTTGCCCCGCAGGAAAGGCTCTCGCTCCAGTCGCATCTCGACCGGTTGGCCACGGAAATAGACATCATGATGATAGACACGGGCGCAGGGATATCAAGCAATGTCCTTTTTTTCAATGTGTCGGCTGATGACATCATAGTGGTGGTCTCGCCGGAGCCTACCTCGCTTACGGACGCATATGCCCTTATGAAGGTGCTCCTTAAAAGGCACGGCGAGAGAAGGTTCAAACTCATCGTCAACAGCGTAAAGACGAGGAAGGAAGGGCTCGATGTCTTCAGGAAGATAAGCCTTGCGGCAGAGCGATTCCTCGACATATCCATAGACTATCTCGGGTGCGTGTTTCACGACGAGAATGTGCAGAGGGCTGTTGTCCGGCAAAGGCCGGTGTTTGAGCTGTATCCTGACACTAAGGCGAGCCTGTGCTTCAGGGAGATAGCGGGGGAGATATGCGCTATGCCCGCGCCCTGCGTAAAGGGCGGGATGCAGTTTTTCTGGAGGCAGATGCTCGGCAGGGGGGATTAATCCCGCAGTGCGGGTTTAATTCCTCGAAGTGCGATTCGAGTTGTTTGGAACGATACTCCATGCTCCCCGCGGCTTGCTGCAGGGAGGTTCATTAATTTTTTTGACCATGAAGGCCGGACAGTGACCGATTTGATGACAAAAAAGCCGGGCGCCCTTTCCAAGGAGGAGAGGGACAGGCGCATAAACGAAAACATCCACCTGACCAAAATCATAGCCTATCAGGTGGCCATGACGCTTCCGCCTCATGTGGAGGTGAGCGACCTCATAAGCGCAGGGGCCATAGGGCTCATCGAGGCGGCAGACAGGTTCGACGAATCAAAGGGGGTTAAGTTCAACACATACGCATCCATAAGGATACGGGGCGCCATCATGGACGAACTCAGGAGCATGGACTGGATGACGAGGTCCATGAGGGACAAATCCAACAGCATCGAGAGGGCCTACGGCGAGGTCGAGAGGAGGACCGGCAGGCCCGCTGAGACGGAGGATGTCGCCAAGTATCTTGACATAACGACAGACGAGCTTTACACGCTTCTCGGCGAGGTCTGCGCCCTGAGCGTCTTAAGCCTTGAGGACATGGGCGTAAAATATGACGAAGGCATGGACATACTCGACTGCATCAAGGACCCGGACGGCAAGGACCCGATGACCATCGTGAAGACCAACGAGCTTAAGAGGATTATAGTTGACCTCGTCGGGTCCCTGCCGGAGAAGGAAAAGCTCATCGTCTCGCTTTATTACTATGACGAGCTGACCCTCAAGGAGATAGGCAAGGTGCTCGACATAACGGAGTCGCGGGTATGCCAGCTCCACAGCCAGACCATGCACAGGCTGAAGTCCCGCCTTAAACATCATCTCGGATGAGGCAAGGCCAAAAAAAATTTAAGGAATTCAAGCGCCGCCCGATAAATATGATAAGGGGGGCGTATGGCGGACACTTCTTCGTTTGTAGAGCTGCTTAAGAGTCCTGACCCGGAGCATAGGAGGGACGGATGCGCCGAGATAGGCTCCTCAGGCAGGGCTGAATACATACCGGAGCTCGTATCGGCCCTGAAGGACGAGGACTTAGGCGTAAAGGAAGCGGCAATCAACGCCCTTGCCGCTATAGGCGGGAGCAAGGTGGCCGAGGCGGTCATCCCGCTTCTCAAGTCAGAGGACGCGGCATTAAGGAATGTCGGCATCGAGATACTCGGGGCCCTCGGCAACAGCGGCCTCGGCACTATACTGACGCTCCTTAACGACCCTGACGACGACATCGTCAAGTTTGCCGTTGACATCATCGCCGGCATAGAGGGCGCGGCACATGCGACAGATGCGCTTCTGCCGCTTCTTTCCCATAGGAATCCGAATGTAAGGGCCTCGGTTGCTCTTTGCCTCGGGCACATCAAGGCAACTGGAGCGGCGCGGCTCATAGCAAAGGCCCTTTACGACAGCGAAGAGTGGGTGAGGTTTTCAGCCATCGAGGGGCTTGGGCTTCTTGAGGACAGGGCCTCCCTGAGCGCGCTCCTATCGTTCGTCGAGCAGGACTGCGGCCCGGCTAAAGACGCGGCCCTTGAGGCGGCTTCCCGAATAGCCGCCCCGTCGGACTCGGCCGAAATCCTTGATAAGGTCGAATCCCTCGTAAAGGCCGGCCGCATTATCCCGGCGGGCGCGGTTGTCGAGCTTCTTGAAAAGGCCATGCTCCCGGGTTCGCGCTTCAGGCCGTCTCAGGGCCTTAAGGACACACTCTTTGTTTTCTTTTCGCGCTGTCTTGACGATGAGGAACTGTCTCTGCGGCTTTCAGGGGTAAAGGGGCTGAAGCTCTTGAGGGTGCAGGAAGGCATCGTTCGGATACTCGCCTACGCCGACACATTAAAGGAAATAGACGAGGACACCGAGGCCATTCTCGTTGATGCGGTGGCTGCGATTGCAGGGCACGGGAAGCTCCCGGCCGTCTTTTCATCCGTGCTTAAAAAAGGCGGAAGGAACGCGGAACTAGCCCTAAAGGCGCTCGGCAACACCAGATACCCAGAGGCCCCGGCGCACCATGCGGGGCGTGTTCAGTCTGACGGCGGCCGCATGAGGCAGGTCGTCGCCTCGCTCGCATCCATAGGCTCGCCTGATTCGGTGGAGGAACTCAAAAGGCTTCTTATGAGCGGCGATGGACACACCCGCAAGACCGCGGCGCGCGCCCTCGCGGCCCTTTCAGGGGATGATGCGGTGCAAAGCCTTTTCGCCGCGCTTAAGAACGAGAGCTACAGGGATGTAATGGAGGAGATAGCAGATTCCCTCGCGTCCGTGCCGACGCCGTTGGTGCTTAAGGGCTTTTGCTCGCTCGCCGGCGAGGAGGGCGAAACGCTCCGCGAGATGGGGATACGGGGGCTCGGGCATGTAGGGGATGAATCGGCGTTTGAACATCTGCGCTCGGCCGCAAAAGACGGGTGTCCGTCTGTCCGCAAGGCCGCATACAGGTCAATGGGCATGCTCGGAATGGACGGCCTTGCCGGGGACATTGCGGCGGGGATTAAGGACATGGATGCGGATGTGAGGCTTTCGGCCTTGAAAGGGCTCGCTGGATGCAACGGAGACATCGTGAAGACTGCGCTCGTTCAGGCGTTGAAGGACGCGAATATATGGGGCAGGTACCATGCGGTTCTTC
>CAYIRV010000061.1:6158-8488 GCA_964365865.1 uncultured Thermodesulfobacteriota bacterium
GGTTCTTCTCCTCGGCTCCCTTGACGCCCCGGACTGCGAGGCCCTGATAGCAAAGACGCTTGAGGAGGACGAGGCCCCTGTGAAGGCCGCGGCCGCGCGCGCGCTTGAACTGCTCGGGGCCGTGAACTCTGTCCGGGTTCTGGAGGGATTCAAGGACCATCCTGACCCTAATGTGAAGGAGGCGGTCGAAAGGGCTCTCGAAACGCTTAAATGCTGACCCTCGGTCTCGACAATAAACCTGTGCTTTCATACGAGACATTTTCTAAGCTCCGCGAATTCGTTTATGCGAGGTGCGGGATAAGCCTCGGTGATGCGAAGAAGTATTTCCTTGAATCCCGGCTCATGCACAGGCTGGAAGAGAGGGGGCTGAAGAGCTTTGACGAATATTATTATTTTTTGATGTACGACACGGACAGGGGCAAAGAGGTCTCGTCCATGATATCCGTGGTAGTGACGAACGAGACGAGCTTCTTCCGCGACCCGAACCAGCTTAACGGCTTCAGAAAAGCCGTTGTGCCTCGCATACTCGATGTCAAGAAGAACGGGGCCGCGAAAAAAATCTGCATCTGGAGTTCGGCATGCTCGACAGGCGAGGAGCCTTACACGCTCGCGATGCTTTTGATGGAGGACAGCTTGCACCTGACCGGATGGGGCATAGAGATTATAGGGAGCGATATAAGCGATAATGTGCTCAAGAGCGCCGCTGCGGCCGCATACGACAGGTATTCGGTGAGGAATGCGCCGCCGGACTGCCTGAACAAGTATTTCGTCAATACCGGAGAGCGATACACCGTGAAAAAACAGGTGCAGGACATGGTCAAGTACAGAAAAATCAACCTCTTGGAGCCGCTTGACACGCGCATGGTCAGGGAGATGGACGCGGTCTTCTGCAGGAATGTGCTCATATACTTCGACGACGCGGCGAAAAAAAAGGTCGTGGGGCATCTTTACGACAGCCTCGTTAGAGGCGGGTACCTTGTGCTCGGGTTTTCCGAATCCATCCATAATATCACGAGGCTTTTCAGGCCCGTTAACATCAACGGGACCCTCGTCTATCAAAAAATGTGAGGCGGCAATGGGCAAAAACATCTTGATTGTTGACGACTGCGGGACCACGAGGAAGCTACTTTCATTCATAGTAAAGGAGCGCGGACACCGGATATTCGCGGCATCGAACGGCATCGAGGCGCTTGAACTCCTCGCCACCCAGATGATAGACCTCGTGCTCACCGACTTGAACATGCCGCAGATGGACGGGCTGGAACTTTCAAGGTGTTTAAGGGGCAACGCGGCTTACAGGGAGCTGCCGATAATAATGGTCACCACCGAGGCAGGAGAGGCGGACAAGAAGTTGGGGCTTGATTCAGGCGTTACCACGTACCTTACAAAGCCCATCTCTCCCCAGAGGCTCGTTTACGAAATAGAAAAACTCATCTGACAAACCCGGCCATAAGAAAGGAGGTCGAACATGCTGGGAACGAACATGAAGATACTCATAGTAGATGACTTCTCCACCATGAGAAGGATCATCAAGAACATACTCAGGGAAATCGGCTACACGAATGTTGAAGAGGCGGACGACGGCTCGACCGCCCTTGAGAAGCTCAAGGGCGGCAGCTTCGACTTTGTGGTTACGGATTGGAACATGCCGATTATGCCGGGCATAGAGCTCCTTAAGAGCATAAGGCAGGATGCCCGCTTTAAGGACATGCCGGTGCTTATGGTCACGGCAGAGGCCCAGAAGGAGAATGTCCTGGCCGCGGTGCAGGCAGGGGTGAGCAGTTACATCGTAAAGCCCTTTACCGCCGCGGCGCTGAAGGAACGGATTGACAGCATATTAGCCAAGGCCAATGCAGTTTAGCGGACGATTTTCCGATGTTACCGGCAAATTCATCGAGGAGAGACCGAAATGAGCGAGACCGCAAAGAACGAACTCATGGAGAAGATAAAGTCCGAGTTTACACACCTCGCCGGATATATCGAGATGGCAAAGGCAGGGGTAGAGAGCCTCGAAGGCGCGGTGAGGGTGGGGAACGAAAAATTCCCGGAGGCATCGGGCCACCTTAATATGGTTACAAACGACCTCGAAAACGCGGCAAACAGCATCATGACGATAGTAGAGGGCCTCATGGAGGAGCAGGACAAGTCCGCGTCGCTCCTTAAAGCGCTTTCGGGGCTTACAGGCAGGCTTCCGGAGGGCGACAGGGCAGACGCATCTTCCATAATAAACGAGCTCTCATCCATAAACTCGAAGGCCAAGACCGGCATGACGGACATGTTCGCCAACCTTTCGTTCCACGACCTTTCCGGGCAGAAGCTGAAGAAGGTAA
>CAYIRV010000062.1:0-8483 GCA_964365865.1 uncultured Thermodesulfobacteriota bacterium
AGGCCATTGCTGTCCGCTGGACACAGGCAAAACCCCTAAAGATTTTACTTTTATTTTTCCGGTATGTTATGATATAGAATAACCATTAACAACAGGCGCAATTTAATTAATGAATACAAGAGACTTCGAAAACGAGATAAAAATCCATATCGAAGCCAGATACCCGATTCTCTGGCTGACCTCCTTTGAGGAGAGGAGGGTCGAGCGCATACTCGAAAAGCTCGCCGAGGAGATGAAGTTCTCTCATTGGACATGGTCTGTGTCAAGGGGCCTTTACGGAGGGGAGAAGAAGAAACGGGAGCCGATGGGTAGAGAAAAAATCCTCGCGGTTATCGAGGAGAAAATCCTCAAGAGCGAGGATGTAAACCATCTATTTCTTCTTAAGGACATAGCGAGCTATTTCACATCGCACGAGTTTCTGAGAAGGTTCAGGGACCTGCCTGCGATTATTGACGAGAACAGGGCGTTGAACACCATCTGCATACTGTCCCCGACCTTGGGCGAAATACCTCCTGAGCTCGAGGAGGACATAATAGTTCTTGAACTGGCGCTTCCGGACTATGACGAGATAGCGGAGCTTGTGCAGACGACATACGGCCACCTCATACCCTCGACATGGCACACATCAACGAAGTCCGTGCTGTATAAGTCCTTGCAGGGGCTTTCCATGGACAACATAAAGAGGGTCATAAGAAAGGCCATCAGCCTCAATAACGGCGTGCTCAACGAGGAGTGCATCGTTTACATACAGGATGAGAAGCAGCAGATAATACAAAAGCAGAAGATATTGGAATACTACCCGCACAGGGAGTCAATGGAGCATATCGGCGGACTCGGGGAGATAAAGAAGTGGTTTGTGGAAAGGGAGCATGTCTTCCGTTTAAGCAGGGACAAGATTGCAACCCTCGGTCTTGATGTGCCAAAGGGTCTGCTCCTCATAGGAGTGCCCGGCTCGGGGAAAAGCCTTTGCTGCAAGGCCATTGCCGGCATATGGAACCTGCCGCTCTTAAGGCTCGATGTGGGAAGGCTCTTCGGGTCCACGGTCGGGGAATCCGAGAAGAACATAAGAAGGTGCATACAGCTCGCCGAGGCCGTAAGCCCCTGCATACTCTGGATAGACGAGATTGACAAGGCGTTCGGCGGGGTGAGCGGCTATCAGGGGGATTCAGGGACTCAGCTCAGGGTCTTCGGCACATTCATTACATGGCTTCAGGAAAAAGAACAGCCGGTCTTTG
The DNA here is from genome assembly GCA_964365865.1 of uncultured Thermodesulfobacteriota bacterium. GTDB lineage: Bacteria > Desulfobacterota > GWC2-55-46 > GWC2-55-46 > GWC2-55-46 > CAYIRV01. Next base: position 1,236 of record CAYIRV010000062.1, read on the forward strand.
TCATATCAACGGCCAACGAGCCGAGAAACCTGCCGCCGGAATTATGGAGAAAGGGCAGATATGACGAGGTCTTTTTCGTTGACCTTCCGAGCGAGGAGGAGAGACGGGATATATTCAGGATACACCTCGAAAAGAGGCTCAGGAATATCAACAGGCTGGACTTAGACGAGTTCGCGCAAAACTCTCAGGGCTTCACGGGCGCTGAAATCGAGCAAGCGGCAAAGGACGCGGTGGTAACTACCTTCAACGCGCTCCATAAGGGGGAATCCACCAAGGAAGTCGAGGAGATGATTGACGGGCTTCTTGCCCTCGATGTGAGGCAGGATACCATACTGAACGCCATAAGGAACATAACCCCGCTTTCCGTGCTTAAGAAGGAAGAGGTGGAGGCGCTGAGGAACTGGAGCCACCAGAGGGCGCGCCCGGCCTCCAAGAGCCTGTTCCTCCAGAGGGCCGAGTCTCTGACCGATATCGAGAAGAGGAATATCGCCATACACGAGGCAGGCCACGCGCTCATGATGAAGTACCGGTTCAACATGACGCCGGTCTTCGTGAGCGTGGACACCTATAGGAACTTCAAGACCTTCATCCCCATGGACGAGGTCATAAGGACCACATTCACCAAGAGGGACCTCGAAAGCGAGATAGGCGTGATTATGGGCGGCATGGTGGCCGAGGACGAGCTATGCGGCAACGAGTCAAAGACGGTCGGGGCCTCTCAGGACCTCATGCAGGCAACCGAGATAGCGAAGAAGATGGTCGTGGAGTACGGCTTCGGCGAAATAATGAAGAACAAGAGCCTCATGGTCCTTCAGGACTACGCGCTCACATCAGGCAATGAAATACTCGAAGACATACAGAAGATACTCGACAACGCGAAGGAAAAGACCGGAGAGGTCATGTCCAAAAACAAGGGTGTGCTCTTAAGCCTCGTGAAAAGGCTCTCAGACGATATCCTCATGAACAGGGATTCGCTGAACGGCTTTTTCAGGGAGCATCCGCTCGAGTAAAGGGAGGCGTCTATGTCCTTCTATACCAAGATACAGACCGAGCTTTGCAACAAGAAGTATCTCCTTCTCGCCCTTGAGTTGCTCAAGAAAAAGGGCGAGATATCGGCGTTTGTGCTCAACGAGAGGAAGAATACCGTCGAGGTTGACCGGGACGGGGATTTAATCAACATAGTCAAGGAAAAGTCCGGCAACTACAATGTCGCCGGCGACGCGCGGGTCGTGAAGGTCTTCTCCGACAGGCTGAAGCAGGTCTACGCCCTTGAGTCCATAAAGGAGAACCTGCCGCTGGACTTTGAGATAGCCAAGGAGAGCGAGACGGTCGAGGGAGAGATAGTCATACTCCTTAAGGGTTAGGACAAGGCGCGCGAGGTTATCCCCCTTTGGGAAAGGGGGATAATGAACACTTCCATATCCTCCCCCCTTTGTAAAGGGGGGATACAGGGGGGTTAAAGGATTCGATGAGCAGGGAAATCAAGATAAGGATTACCAAGGACGGCAAGGTCGAGATAGACTCGAGCATCTACAAGGACTGCAAGGATGTTGCCGAGCACCTCACGAAGAACCTCGGCAAAATCGAGTCCTTCATGGAAAAGAGCGGGGACATCTTCGAGGGCGCCGTCAAGGTGAAGATAGACAAGTAGCCTTGATACGACCGCTTCATCCGGCCCTGTATCGCCTCAAAATATTTACCATGCCTTACAATACCCTTTTGAATCTGCATGCCGTAATCAAGTCTTCAAGGGTCAATGGCCCTGGCAGGAGGCTTGTGGTTTTTTTTCAGGGCTGCGGGAGAAGGTGCGAAGGTTGCTTTAACCCGGAAACCCATCCCCTTAAGCCGAGGCTCATTATGACAGCGGATGAGCTTTTCAGGGATTATCTCGTAAGCGGCATTGAGGGCATAACCGTCAGCGGAGGGGAGCCGTTTCTTCAGTACAAAGGGCTTCGTGAGCTTCTTGTCTCAGCCCGGGTTGAACACGGCCTTTCAACCGTGGTATATACAGGGTTCGTTTATGAGGAAATACTTGATAACCCGGAGATGTCTTTGTGCCTCGGCTGTACTGACGCGCTCGTTGACGGGCCGTACGACTCTCAAAGGCCGGAGGATACGCTCCTTGCCCGCGGGTCCACGAACCAGAGGATTATATTGCTGACAGGCCGTTATACGGCCGGCGATTTTTATCTTCCGGCAAAGGCCGAGGTGGTCATCTCAGGCAACGGCACAGTGGCTGCGAGTGGATTTGCGAGAGTGGACTTAAGGCAGGCGTCAATATGACAGACACCGTAAGCTACATAAAACAGGAACTTTCAAGCCTTAAGGCAGAGCCTGACCATGGGCGCATCCGGGAGGTCATAGGCGCCGTGGCCAAAAATCTTCCAAAGACCCCTGAAACGGTCGCGCTCTTCGAGGATGCCTTTTCGCTTATAGAGACGCTCACGGACGCAGCGGAAAAAAGGGATGTGCTCATAGGGTTTGCAAGGGAACTGCCTTGGACAGGGGCCTTTCTGCCGCTTTACGCGAGGGTGATGGAGGCCGCTGTTGACGAGGCCGACACCTATGACGAGGCGCACAGGAGAATCACGGAGCTTCAGAGGCTCGCCAACGAACTTCCGCCCACCGATGATTTCCTCGGTTTAAGGTTCAGGGCATGGAGGCTCGCCATGGGCATGTCTGACAAGCCCAGATACCAGAAGGCGCCGCTCGCGGCCGTAGCCAAGCAGCTTCCAAAGGTAAACGACTACGCGTTCTACAGGAGATACACCCTCCTTGGCATTGCATCCCAGCTGCCCAAGGAAGCGGCTTACCTCGGCCTCTACAAAGAGGCCATAGAGTTTGCCATAGAGGCTGTGCCGGCCATAGAGGAGCCTTATTACAGGAAATACGCCCTTCTCTACATCGCCGACATACTCCCCAAGACCGAGTTCTTCCATCCCCTCTATGTGCAGGCCATACTTGAGGCGTATAAGGCCGCGAAGGATATGAGGGACCCGTTCGCCAGGGAGTGGGCGTTTTTAGACATGCTCAAGATTACGCCGAAGACCGCGGACTTCTTCCCCATGCTTCAGGAGCTTCTTGAAGAGGCCCTTAAGTTCTTCACGGTCAAGAGCTGGATGGGGGATGTCGAGGTCTTTGATGTCGTTGATTTCATCTTTTCAGCCGAAGAGAGCGGCATGTACGAGTCAAAGAAGAACAGGTTTTCAAGGGGCAAATATGCGAGCATCCTCGCCCTTGAGCTCGAAAAGCTCACCCACGAGCTTAATGACACGCGCTTCATAGCGGCCCTCAAGCCTTACACCCATGTCTGGGTGCAGCCCAAGCAGCTCAGGGACGCGGTAAAGAAGGTCGTTGACCATCTCGAATCCCTGACCGCCACATACCACGGAAAAGAGATAGAGAGGCCGGTCTTTTTAACGGAGTCCCACATCGAGGGCGACGCCAAGGCAAAGCGCCTGACCGCCGTGGCGCCGGATGAGTGCATCGCCGTTGACTTGGGGGCGACAAACACGGTGGTCATGCGGAAGAAGCGCGGGGCGCGGCCCGAGTTCATCGCCCCTGAAGACATATCGAGGAGATACGGCAGCGCCTCGTTCATACCTACGGTTTTAAGCGCCGAGACCAACGCCATCGGCGCCGCGGTTACCGGCGATTCCCCCATCTGCAACATAAAGCAGATGCTCCTCGACGGGAATCCCAAGGGCAGGGAGTATATCGAAAGGTTCTTAAGGCTCCTCTACGACGGAATAAGAAAGACCGCTCCGGCGTCCGGCTGGTTCTCGCTTTTTTCAAAGCCCCTCGCCGAGGTCGCTTACATCACCGTGCCCGTGGGCTTTACGGACTACAAGAACGCCCTCAAGGAAATAGTGGATAAGACCTTCAGGGGCATGAATACGGATTTCATCGAGGAGCCGCTCGCCGCGGCCTTCGGCTATCAGGTGGTTGACGAGAAGGAAAAGGTAGTGATGATAATAGACTTCGGCGGCAGCACCCTCAACACCATGATACTCAGGGTCAACATGAAGGAGCTCCATGTGGTCGCCAAGCCGGAAAGGGCGCTTGTCCTCGGTGGACACGACATAGATGTGTGGCTCGCCGAGCACCTTGCCGGCAAGATCGGGCTTAGTGGCGCGGACCTGCCGTATAAACTCATATGCAAGGCCGAGGAGTTGAAGGTAGCCCTTTCCACCGCGAACGAGGCGCCTTTCGAGTGGAACGGAAAAGAGGTTCTGCGGCTCACGAGGCAGGAGTTCGAGGAGGTGTTAGACAACCGCGACTTCTACCGGTTTATTGACAGGACAATCGCGCATATCGTCAAGAAGGCGGAGAAGGTAGGGCTCAGGAAGGAGCGGATAGAGGCCGTGCTTCTTACAGGAGGCTCGTCCCAGATACCGTCCTTCAAGGACAAGATAGGCGACGTATTCCCGAGCCTCAGGGTCAAGAACCTTATTTATGACCACAGCCCGCTTTCAGCGGTTGCGGAGGGCGCGGCCCTTTACGGCACGAGGGATGTTGTTGACAGGCACATGGCCATGGCCTACGCCGCGCGCTACGCGACCACGGGAAAGGACGCCCCGTATTCCTATTCCATTGTATTTGAAAAAGGCGAGCCTCTGCCGTTTGAAAAGTCCTTTTCGCTCGCTCCGGCCCAAAAGCTCGGGCCGCAGAACGAACTCTTCATCGAGCTCTATGAGGTGCCGGACAGCCTGATTGTTAGAAGGTGGGTGAGAGAAGCCGGGGTGGAGTACTTGAAGCAGGAGCTTTCAGAGGCGCCGAATATGGCGCTAAAGGCGCTTAAGACCATAACCCTTTCCTTCAAGGAGCCTGTGACCGGGCCTGTGAATGCGGCTTTCGTGATAAACGAATCAGGGGGGCTTTCCGTTAGTTACGGCCCCGCCGGGGCCAAACTCGACACTGGCCTCAGACTCCAGTAAAAAAGCCGTCCAAAGCCAACGGATGAGAATGGATGGATTACCAAATTGCGAGACTTAAAAAGCTGCGCAATTTGCGATACTTGGCCGAGTTCACTTCAGCCAAGTCGTAGTTGAAAAAGTCCATGATGGACTTTTTCAACATCCCGGCAGACAGCATCCCAAAGTACTTGTTCAAAGGGTTTCCCCTCGGCAGGAATTGGAATACAGGTTTTTTCCTTAAACCGAGCCTTTTTATCTCTGCGATTATTTCATTGTTTCCGCTGTCGTACCCGAGCCCTTTCTTGAACGCCTTCAAGGCCGTGGACTTCTGTCTGTTCAGCACGAGGATTCTTCCGAAGTTCAGATACACATCAGGGTTGTAGAACTCCTTTTCAACAGCCATGAGGCAGAGCGACAGCGCCCTCTCGAAGTTCCTCTCCTCCTCCGCGAGGCAGAGCGCGTAGTAGGCCATTGCCGCGGCGTTCTGCGTGAAGCAGATGTCCTCATCGAACACGTCGAGCGCGGCCTTATACCTGCCTTCCTTGGCAAGGGTTATGCCGTTTTCTATGATTTCGTTGAGATTCATATATCCGCTCTTTTAAACACCCAAGTCAGCTATCACCGGCTGATGCGTCTCAGTCCGCTCGAAAATACCGCGGGCGAGACCTTCCTGCTCCATACGGCCACAGCGCATTCGCACCCCCCCTTGTCAAGGGGGGGTGCGAACTCTACCGCTACGACCGAGCCGGCCTTGAGCATCTTCCCGGCGTAGAGGAGCCTGAGCCCGTGTTCAGAGTAGTCCTTAAGCCGGGCCGGATAGCTCCTGTCCATGAACCGGAATGTTAAGCCGGTTTCTTTCCTTGTGCGCTTGTCTCTCCTCTTGTCCTCGAAGAAGCAGGCGCACAAGGCGCATGACAGAGGGGCCGAGCTTACGGCAGCGTAAAAGGCCTTGCCGCACTCCGGACAGACTCTTATGTCCATGTTTTTCACCATCTGCGGTTTCCTTAAAAGCATTCCCGCACAAGTTGCCTGCTGACCTTCGCAATGCTTCCGGCAACGGGGGGGGGAGCATTGCCATCCTACATCGGCGGCCGAGAGGGTATCCCCGGAGGCGCTACAGGCGGCGCAGGCGGCGGAATAACCTCTCCGCCTTTTTCGCCGAGGACAGTCACCTCGATAAAACACTCCTCGCAGGACTTCACCTTGACCTCGAGCTCGTTATCGGCAAGGAGCAACACATCGTAGCTCATTACAGCGTTCCCCTTCTTAAAGTCCCTTGACGATGCGACCTTTTCATCGTTAAGCTCTATCTTGGCGCTCGTTGCGCGGTAATGGCGCCCCTTGTCCCCGCCGTTCTTTATTACGATGACGCCGTTGCCCGGCACAGGGGCTGTGAATGTGAACTTCGCCTCCTTGCCGTGGTCCTCCTTGTCCTTTTTTGTCTTTTCAATATGCACCGGGCCGAATATCGGCCCAATCTCCGCGTAAGAGGCGGAGTAAAAGGCAAAGAAGATGACAAGCAGGGTTGCTGTTGTTATTGTCTGTGTTTTGTGAGCCATCGCGCATCCCTCCCTTTCCTAACCCCCCTTAATCTCCCCTTTAGCAAAGGGGGGTTAGGGGGGTTGTCGTATGCCTTATTTATACCCCTTTAGTCATAAGGACACAGTGACATAAGTTACACTCAAGCATGTTTACATCTTGGAGGGGCGGTCTATAATTCATACAAGCATTACCCGGCCCGGAGCCTGCGTGAAAGGGAACGCATAGAGTGGGTGATGAGCAATGCAAGGCGGGCGAACAATCCGGAGGCGCGGTCAGGCCGCGAGGATATAGGCGATTATGTAAATCACGGCTGTCAGGATGACGGTGGTCGCGAGCACTAATTTCCACATGGCCTTGACCCAGTCAAGAGGCGTAAAGTGGGGGTCGAGATTACGGAGGATGAAGGCGAATGCCACAACCGACTGGGCGCACCCTATGTGGGTCAACGACCCCCCGGTTGCGTAGCCTGCGATCTGGGCCGCGGCGAAGAGAAACATATCGGGCATCCCGTGTATGGCCCTTGACGCGAAATCAGCCACAACATTGTTGTCGAGTATCGCGGAAAGGATGCCGGAGGCGATAAACTGTATTACGGCCACATGGGCATTGCCGATGGCCGCCACGCCGTGTTCTATTACGCCCTTCATCTGGTCGAAAAATCCCACCATGGTCAGGAGGCTGACTGAGAGGAAGAGGGGGAAGAGAAAGAGGTATTCCTTGTATTCATGGGCCGCCTCGCGGATGGCGAGCCTTCGTATCTTTTGATGGGGCAGGATTCCGAGCAAGGCGA
>CAYIRV010000063.1:0-8433 GCA_964365865.1 uncultured Thermodesulfobacteriota bacterium
GCCGCAGACCGTCGAGGCCATAAACCACGCCAAGGCCGCGAATGTGCCCATCATAGTGGCTATAAACAAGATAGACCTTCCGCAGGTAGACACTTCCCGGATAAAGAACGAACTCGCCAAATACAGCCTCGTGCCCGAGGACTGGGGCGGGGAGACTATATTCATAGAGGTCTCGGCAAAGAAGGGGATAAAGATAAAGGAACTTCTCGAGATGATACTCCTACAGGCCGAGGTGTTGGAGCTTAAGGCCACAAGGCGCTCCCCTGCAAAGGGACTGATAGTGGAGTCCAAGCTCGACAAGGGCAGGGGGCCGGTTGCCACCGTCCTTATCCAAGACGGCACCCTTAATGTCGGAGACGCCTTTGTGACCGGCGTCCACTACGGCAGGGTCAGGGCCATGATAAGCGATTGGGGCCAACGGATAGACGAGGCCGGCCCTTCGATGCCCATTGAAATATTGGGCGCCTCCGGCGTGCCGCAGGCCGGGGACACCTTCATAGCCGTGAAGGACGAGGCCACGGCAAAGCAGATAGCGGCCATAAGGCAGGCAAAGGCCGCTGAAAAGGAGATGATAAAGACCGCCAAGGTGAGCCTCAACGACCTCTATGATAAGATACGCAAGGGAGAGGTCAAGGAACTGAACCTCATCATAAAGGCCGATGTGCAGGGCTCCATCGAGGCGATAAAGGAGACCCTTTCCAAGCTCGGCAACGAATCCGTTAAGCTCAAGACCATACACAGCGCGGTCGGAGGAATCAACGAGGGCGACTGCATGCTCGCCGCGGCCTCCAATGCCATTGTAATCGGATTCAATGTGAGGCCCGAATCAAAGGCCCATGTGCTCGCGGAACAGGAAAAGTTAGACATAAGGCTCTACAATGTCATCTACAACTTAGCCGACGACATTAAGAACGCCATGGAGGGCATGCTCGCCCCGATTGTCAGGGAGGAGGTCGTGGGCAGGGCTGAGATACGGGAGGTCTTGCGCATTACCAAGGTCGGGAATGTGGCGGGATGCTATGTCGTTGACGGAAAGGCTTTAAGGGGCGCGCGGGTGCGCCTGATAAGGGAAAATGTGGTCATATACGACGGCAAGCTCTCGTCCCTCAAGAGGTTCAAGGACGATGTGAAGGAGGTCTCCTCCGGCTATGAGTGCGGCATGACGATAGAGGGCTACAACGACATCAAGCAGGGGGATGTATTAGAGCTCTATACCCAGAAGGAAGAGGCCGCCCGGTTTTAGCAGCGGTTCCCCGTATGGTGCTCGGCGTTCTCAGAATAACGCTCATACTGCACGGCAACGACTCCCTTAAGGGGAAGAGGCAGGTCTTAAAGGCCGTAAAGGACAGGGTAAGGAACAGGTTCAATGTATCCATAGCCGAGGTCGGGCATAACGACATGCTGCAGAGGGCCGATATCGCGGTCGCGGCAATCGGCAGCGACAAGACCCATGTGAATTCGGTAATGGACAATGCGCTGAATTTTATAGAGGCCGTCGCGGCGGCCGATGTGGCCGACCACGCGATAGAGCTGTTGAACCTTTGATGAGCCCCTTGATTTTATGAGCCGTTCAAGTTCAGGCAGGCGTCCCGAAAGGGTTGCCGATGTAATAAAGGAAGAAATCGCCTCCATGCTCGTCTACGGCGAGATAAAGGATCCCCGGATAGGCTTTGTCACCATCACGGAGGTGAAGATGACCCCGGACTTAAGGGAGGCCAAGGTCTACTTCAGCCGGATAGGCGCTGATTCCGAAAAGGCCGAAAGCCTCGAAGGCCTCAGCCACGCCGGGCCTTTTATAAGGAGGAATCTGGCTAAAAGGCTTAAGATGAGACACATACCGGAGTTGAGTTTCATCTATGACAGCTCACTCGACTACTACGAGAGGATAGACAAGGTCATAAAGGACATAAAGAAAGGCGGGGAGTAACCCCCCTTAATCCCCCCTTTGTAAAGGGGGGATGGGAGGGGAAAAGGAAGGGGGGCGATTGAGGCCCACTAACGACATGGACAAAAACATTTTTGCAAAGGCGATTGAGACAATAAGAAAGGGCAACAAGTTTCTCGTGGTATCCCATGTCAACCCTGAAGGGGACGCAGTGGGGTCGCTTCTGGGCATGGCGCTTGCGCTAAGGGCCGCGGGCAAGGATGTTACGGCGTACCTTGAAGACCCGGTGCCCACGGCATTCAGGTTCCTTCCGGGCGCTGATACGGTGGTCAACAGTCTTGAGGGAACCGGGCAATTCGATATTACGATAGCCGTTGACTGCGGGCAGAAGGACAGGCTCGGCAGGGGTTTCATGGCGCTCATTGACCCTGGGGTCATCATAAACCTCGACCACCATATGACGAACACCGGGTTCGGCGACATCAATATAATCATGGCTGAGGCGTCTGCCGCGGGTGAGGTAATCTACGACCTCCTGAAGGCGGCGTCAATGGAGATTACGAAGGATGTGGCCGTAAACCTCTATGCGGCCATACACACTGACACAGGCTCGTTCCGCTATTCCTCCTCGACCCCTGAGTCGTTCATAAAGGCAGGGGAACTCGTCCGTCTCGGTGCAGAGCCCTGGCAAGTGGCGATGCAGGTGTATGAAAACCATCCCGCGAAGAAGTACAAGCTCCTCGGCATGGTCCTCGGAACGCTCGATATCGTAGAGATATCCAACAGGCGGAACCCTGTCAACATAGCCACCCTCGTCCTTACCTTCGACATGCTCAAGAAGGCCGGGGCGGATAAAGACCTTGCCGACGGGTTCGTGAACTACGCGAGGGGCATAGAGGGCGTTGAGGCCGGGCTCTTATTCAGGGAGGCGCGCTTCAACGAGTATAAGATAAGCATGAGGTCCAAGGGAGAAATTAATGTCGCCGTTGTGGCCGGGATGTTCGGCGGAGGCGGCCACAGCAATGCGGCCGGCTGCACCATAAGAGGCACGCTCGACGAGGTGAAGGAACGGCTCGTCGGCGCGCTCAGGGATTCCCTTGCCGCAGGGCGGCAGGTTAAGGAAAATGCGCCATCCTGACGGCTTATGGACGGAATCCTCGTCATAGACAAGCCCGCGGGCTGGACGTCCTTTGATGTCGTCAACAGGCTCAGGCAAGTCCTCGGGGTCAAGAAGGCAGGGCACTTGGGAACACTCGACCCCTCGGCCACCGGCGTGCTTCCGATTGTTTGCGGCCGGGCCACAAGGTCGTCCATAGCCCTTGATGCAGGCGTAAAGGAATACGCGGCAACCTTGAGGCTCGGGGTGGAGACAGACACATACGACCTTGACGGCAAGGTCATAAGGAGCGCGGACGCGTCTGCGGTTACTGGGGAGGCGGCAAAAGAAACGCTTATGCGCTTCGTCGGGACGATAGAGCAGATACCCCCCATGTTCTCCTCTGTCAAGCATAAAGGGGTGCCGCTCTACAAACTCGCGAGAAAAGGCGTTGTCGTTGATAGGATGCCCAAGACCGTAAGGGTCTTCGGCTTAGAGGTCGGAGCAGTCAATATCCCGGATGTCGAGTTCACGGTCATATGCTCGAGGGGGACTTACATAAGGTCAATATGCCACGATGCCGGGGAAATCCTCGGGTGCGGAGGCTGCCTTGCGAGGCTTAAAAGAATACGGTGCGGCCCCTTTACCATAGGCGAGGCCGTGAGCCCGCTTGAGGAAAGAGACGAGCTTGTAAAAAGGCTCATCCCGCTGCATAAGGCGCTTGAAAGGGTGGCTGAGGCCGTAGCCAACGGCCCTGACGCCGTATTAGCGAAAGCCGTTTAAAGGGAAGGAAGGGAATGGGGCATAGCCCTTTGTTTTTCCCTTTTCTTACGGCCTGATAGATGATATTATTAGCCCGTTTTTCCGGCATATGAAACTTTGCGCGCGGTCTGAACCACCGATGCCCGTTCGAGAGTAAAGGAGGTGAATGAAGATGCTTACTATGGAAAGGAAAAAGGATGTCATAGGGACACACCGCGTGCACGACAAGGACACCGGCTCTCCCGAGGTTCAGATAGCCCTCTTGAGCGAGAGGATAAACAGCCTGTCTGACCACTTCAAGACCCACAAGTCTGACCACCATTCAAGAAGGGGGCTTCTCATGATGGTAGGAAAGAGGAGGAGGCTTCTTGAATACATAAGGACAAACGACTTGACCCGCTACAAGAACATTGTGGAGAAGCTCGGCTTGAGGAAATAGCCCTGGCAGGGGCTTGCCTTGGGGATACGCTCTGCCCCTCGGCCTAACGCAAAATATTGCCTTGCTCGGGTATAAGCCGGCCGCAGGGCGGGATTCAAACAAACACGAACGGGAGAACATAATATATAATGATAAAACGCTATGAAGTACCCTTCGGCAACAGGCCCCTCGTCATAGAGACAGGCAGGATGGCGCGGCAGGCCAACGGCTCCGTAACAGTGCGCTACGGGGACACCGTGGTGCTCGTAACCGCATGCCGCAACGAGTCGCCTTCAACGACCGTGGATTTCCTTCCCCTCACCGTAAATTACATGGAGATGACCTACGCGTCCGGCAAGATACCGGGTGGGTTCTTCAAGCGCGAGGGCCGTCCGAGCGAGAGAGAGGTCCTCACATCGAGGCTCATTGACAGGCCGTTAAGGCCGCTTTTCGCCGAAGGCTACTTCAACGAAACTCAGGTTATAGCGACAGTGCTTTCCGTTGACCATGAAAACGACCCGGAGATTGCGGCTATTATCGGCGCATCCATCGCCCTCGGCATATCGGACATACCGTTTGGCGGCCCCATAGCCGCGGTTCGGGTAGGCGAGGCGGACGGCTCATTCATATGCAACCCCTCGCTAAAGCAGCAGAAGGAGAGCACGCTCGACCTCGTCGTAGCCGGGGCCGCCGGCTCTATAATAATGGTTGAAGGCGGGGCGCGTTTCGCGTCAGAGGATAGGATACTTAAAGGGCTTGTTTTCGCTCAGGAGAGCATGGCGGGCGTATTAGAACTCCAGAAACGGATTATCGGCGAAACCGGCTCAAAGAAGATGGAAGTATTGCCCCCGAAGATTGACCATGTGCTTGAGGCAAAGGTCAAAGACCTTGCAGGGGAAAAGCTGAAAGCCGCTCTCAGGGTTCCGGTAAAACAGGAGAGGGCCGCGGCCATCTCAGCCATAAAGAAGGAGCTTAAAGAGGCCCTTGCCGAGGAGTTCGGCGGCAGGGAAAAGGAAATATCGCACATATACGGGGAGATGAAATACAGCCTGATGCGCAGCGCCGTGCTTGACGAGAAGCGGCGCGTTGACGGCAGGTCGCTTACCGAGATACGGGAGATAAGCTGCGAGGTGGGGCTCCTTCCGAGGACACACGGCTCGGCCCTTTTCACGCGCGGCGAGACTCAGGCAATGGTGGCGACTACTCTCGGCACATCAGAGGACGAGCAGAAGATAGACGCGCTTTCGGGCTGGGAATACAAGACATTCATGCTCCATTACAACTTCCCGCCGTTCAGCGTGGGTGAGGTTAAGATATTGAGGGGCCCGGGAAGAAGGGAAATCGGCCACGGCGCGCTTGCGGAAAGGGCCGTGTCAAAGATACTGCCCGTTGACGGCGTATTCCCTTACACAATCAGGGTCGTCTCCGACATACTCGAATCCAACGGCTCATCCTCGATGGCTACCGTGTGCGGGGCATCGCTCTCGCTCATGGACGCGGGGGTGCCGACCAAGGGCCATGTGGCCGGCATTGCAATGGGCCTCATAAAGGAAGGGGACAATATCGCCATACTCTCCGACATACTCGGGGACGAAGACCACTTGGGCGATATGGACTTCAAGGTCGCAGGCACGGAGGCGGGCATTACGGCCCTGCAGATGGACATAAAAATCGGCGGCCTCACCCCGGAGATAATGAAGGACGCGCTTTATCAGGCAAAGGACGGCAGGCTCCACATACTCGGCAAGATGAAGGCGGCCATTGACGCGCCGAGGACAGAGCTTTCGGCATACGCGCCGCGCATAATCACCATCTATGTGAGGCCTGAGAAGATAAAGGATGTCATCGGGCCCGGGGGGAAGAACATCAAGGGCATCATACAGGAAACCGGCGTTAAGATGGACATAGACGACACCGGCAAGGTGAACATCGCCTCGGTTGACGACGCGGCCTGCCAGAGGGCCGTAGCGCTCGTGAGAAAACTCACTCAGGAGGCCGAGGTGGGAAGACTATATCTCGGCAAGGTAAAAAAGATTATGGACTTCGGCGCCTTTGTCGAGATATTCCCAGGCACAGAGGGCCTTGTGCACATATCCCAGCTCGCGGAGGAAAGGGTGAAGAATGTAAGGGATATACTCAATGAAGGGGACGAGGTTCTCGTCAAGGTGCTTGAGTTAGACCCCGCGGGCAAGATACGGCTTTCGAGAAAAGAGGCCGTGGGCATGACTCTGCCTCAAGGTTAAAGCAGGCGCCTCTTTCCGTTCAAGGTGAGGCTATTTTTCAAGATTATTCCGATAGACATGCCCCGCGGCAGGCCGCGGGGCAGTCCATTCTTCCCTCGCAGGGTTCGGCGCAAATGTCCCGAATACACAAATCCCTTTTATCCAACGGCATAAAGGTCATAACAGAAGAGATGCCTGATTCCGAGTCGTCGTCCATAGGCATATGGGTGATGACGGGTTCAAGGAACGAAGGCCCCCGCACGAACGGGCTCTCCCATTTCATAGAACACATGCTCTTTAAGGGCACCAAGAAGAGGAGCGCGCTCGACATCTCGTTGGAGATAGAGTCGGCCGGCGGGGTGCTGAACGCCTTTACCGGAAGGGAATACACCTGTTTTTACGCCAAGGTGCTGAACAGGGACATGGTCAAGGCCGTTGACCTGCTCTCCGACATATACATGAACTCCGTCTTTGACCAAGGCGAGATAGAGAAGGAAAAATCCGTTGTCCTTCAGGAGATAAAACTCGTGGAGGATACCCCGGACGACATTATCCACGACCTTTTCGCTGAAAGGTTCTGGAACGGTCATGCCCTCGGCAGGCCGGTGCTCGGGAGCGCGGACATAATAAAATCCGTCAGGAAGAAAGATTGTCTTAAGTATTTCAAAAGCCGCTACAGGCCGAACGGCGTTTTTGTCACCTCTGCCGGAGGCGCAAGACATTCGTCAATAGTCAGACTCCTCGACCCGCTCATGGGAAAGACAAGCCGGCACTCAGACAGCGCAGTGGGCGCGGCCCCGTTGCCAAAAACAGGGGTATGGCTTTACGGCAAAGACCTGGAACAGGTGCATATGTGCGCCGGAGTCCCCATGCCGCCCCAGACGCACCACGATAGATACAAGGCATATCTCCTTAACACGATATTCGGCGGCGGCATGAGTTCCCGGCTCTTTCAGGAGATACGGGAGAAAAGGGGTCTCGCCTATTCCGTGTATTCATATCTCAACCTTTTCCGGGATGCAGGCGCGCTTACGGTATACGCGGGCACATCGAGGCAGGGTTTCAAAGAGACCCTGGGCCTGATTATCGGCGAGTTCGAGAAACTTAAGTCAAAGGGCGTCACGAGGGCCGAGCTTAAGAACGCGAAGAGCCAGTTGAAGGGCGGGATGCTCCTCGGACTCGAATCGAGCGACAGCAGGATGACCAAACTCGCAAAGGACGAGATTTACTTCAAAAGGGCTGTTTCTGTCCGCGAGATTATAAAAAACATTGACAGCGTAACAGTCGAGGACATGAAAGATACGGCCCGGAGGTTCTGTTTGCCTGAGAAGCTCGCCATAGTCGCAACCGGCAAGGTAAAAGAGAAAGACCTGCCGCAGGGGCTTAAGGCAAAGCTTTTATAGCGTATGAGGATATTAGTCATAGAGGATGAGAAAAAGGTCGCCTCCTTCATCAAGAGGGGGCTGGAGCAGGAGAGCTATGCCGTGGATGTGGCGCATAACGGGGTGGACGGCGAGCACTTTGCAAAGAGCTACGAATACGACGCAATAGTGCTGGACATCATGCTCCCGGTGAAGGCCGGGCTTGATGTGCTCCGCGACATAAAGGCCGCGGGCGTAAAGGCGCCGGTATTGCTCCTCACGGCGCGGGACTCTGTTGACGACAGGGTAAAGGGGCTTGACCACGGGGCAGACGACTACCTTACCAAGCCCTTTGCCTTTGAGGAACTTCTCGCCCGGCTTCGCGCTCTGATGAGGCGGGGAGGCCAAGGCGCGCCTGTCCTCAAATACGCTGACCTGACCCTGGACCAGGCAACGCGGAAGGCAAAGAGGGGGGATGAGGACATAGAGCTGACCGTAAAGGAATACGCGCTCCTCGAATATCTCATCAGGAACCCCGAGCGCGTGCTTTCAAGGGCGCTCATAGCAGAGCATGTGTGGGACCAGACATTCGATTCAGAGACCAATGTCGTTGATGTTTACATAAACCACCTCAGAGCAAAGGTTGACAAAGACACCCTTAAAAAGCTGATTCATACTGTGCGCGGCGT
>CAYIRV010000064.1:0-8403 GCA_964365865.1 uncultured Thermodesulfobacteriota bacterium
TTATGGTCGTGAACAAAGAAAAACTCGTTGTAATAGGCGCGGGCATGGCAGGGCTTGCCTCCATTGAGGAGATTCTAAAGCTCGACCCGGAGAGATACGAAATCTCCATGTTCGGAGGGGAGCCGCACCTCAATTACAACAGGGTCCTGCTTTCGCATGTATTAAGGGGCGAGAAGGACATAAAGGATTTGTATCTCCATGACAAGCCGTGGTACGAGACCAGAGGGGTAAAGGTCATTGCCGGGGTCAAGGCCGTTGAATTGAGGAGAAAGAGCCGGGCCGTGGTGTTTGACGACAAGAGCGTTGCCCCTTACTCCAAGCTCATCCTCGCAACAGGCTCTAAACCCTTTATGCCGAAGCTCGAAGGCATTGACAAGGAGGGCGTGGTAGCATTCAGGGACTTGGCTGACTGCGACAAAATCAAGGGCCTGGCCGCAGGAGGCGCAAAAAAGGCGGCTGTCATAGGCGCCGGGCTTTTGGGGCTTGAGGCGGCCTACAGCCTCCTTTCCCTGGGCATGGAAGTTACTGTCGTGCATCTCATGGACAGACTCATGGAAAGGCAGCTCGACAAGCAGGCAGGGGCATTGCTGAGAGAAAACATCGAACAGCTCGGAATCAAGGTCCTGCTCGGCAAGGAGACCATTGAGGTGCTCGGCAACAACAGGGTTCAGGGGCTTTTATTCAAGGACGGCTCGTCCATAGAGGCCGACATGGCCGTTATCTCAACAGGCGTTCTGCCTAACGATGAGCTTGCGCGCTCATCAGGCATATACTGCGAAAAAGGCATCGTCGTATCGGACATCATGCAGACATTCGACCCTGCGGTCTATGCGGTTGGCGAGTGCATACAGCACAGGGGCAAAACATTCGGGCTCGTGTCCTCGGTCTTCGAGCAGGCGCGGGTGCTTGCCGACCATCTGGCCGGAAGCGCGCGCCTTACATTCAAAGACAGGCCGTCGTCAGTAAGGCTCAAAATCCCTTCCATTGACATATACTCGGCGGGCCGGATAGACGAGACATGCCATGACAGCATAGAATACGCGGACAAGGCAGAAAAAATATATAAGAGGCTCTTTATAAAGGAAAACAGGCTCGAAGGCATACTCCTCTACGGAGATACATCCTCAGGCCCCATGCTTTTTTCATCCCTGCTTGACAACGAGGACATATCCGCAAAAAGGCGTTTTCTGCTTGCCGGCGGGGCATTGTCAGGCATGGAAGGCGCAGGGGAGCTTCCTGACAGCGCCATAGTCTGCGGCTGCAACGGCGTAACAAAAGGCGCCATAGTTGACGCCATAAGGAAAAAGGGGCTTTTCACGAGAGAGGATGTAAAGAGGGAGACAAAGGCCGCCTCATCATGCGGAGGATGCGCAACGCTCGTTGACAGGCTCCTTGAGGAAACCCTTGGGGTTGACTTTCAGGGACAGAGGGAACCGGAGAGGCTCTGCGCCTGCACCATGTATTCCAAGGGAGACATATTAAAGAACATCAGGGAGAACGGGCTTAAATCGGTTGACGAGGTCATGGATGCAATGGGCTGGCTCTCGGTGGGGTGCGACAAATGCAGGCCCGCGATAAACTACTATACGTCAATGGTCTGGCCCGAACACCATGTCGAAGACCCGACATCGAGGCTCATAAACGAGCGCGTGCACGCCAACATCCAGAAGGACAATACTTTTTCCGTCATACCACGGATGTATGGAGGCGTGGTAAGCCCTGAGGAACTTAAAAGAATCGCTGACACAGCCATAAAATACAAGGTCCCGCTCGTCAAGCTCACAGGAGGCCAGAGAATCGGGCTTTTCGGATTGAAGAAAGAAGACCTGCCAAAGGTATGGAAGGACATCGGCCTTCCATCAGGCTATGCCTACGGCAAGGCCCTGAGAACCGTCAAGTCCTGCGTGGGAAGCCTTTTCTGCAGGTACGGCACGCAGGATTCCCTGAACCTCGCGGTCCTGCTCGAAAAAAGACTCGAAGGCCTGTGGATGCCGGCCAAGGTCAAAATGGGGGTGTCAGGGTGCCCCCGTAACTGCGCCGAATCGCTGATAAAGGACATAGGCATAACAGGCATAGCAGGGGAATGGAAGCTCTACGCCGGAGGGTGCGGCGGCATAGAGCTTAAGAAAGGCGAGCTGCTCGCAGAGGCAAAGACCGAAACCCAGGTCATTGAAATAACCTCGGCCTTCATACAACTCTACAGGGAAGAGGCTGAATACGGGGAACGGACATTCAAATGGCTCGAAAGACGCGGCATAAACTCAGTGAGAAAAACCGTTGTCCAAGACCTCAAATCAAGAAGAGCGCTCATCTCAAGGCTCGAATCAACGCTCTCTGCAACAAAAGACCCGTGGAAAACTAAAGCGAGCGCCTGACAGGCGTTCCAAGACTACCTCCCCTTGCCCCTCCTTGTAAAGGAGGGGCATGTGCACATATAAAACTCCTCCTTTACAAGGAGAGGACGGCGAATGTGTATATATAATAAAACTCCTCCCCTTTACAAGGGGAGGCTGGGTGGGGTAACTTATCCGCGCGGCGAGGGCCTAAGGCGGAAAAAACCGTCCCATTAACCATTCATGGTTAATGGGACGGTTTTCATTGCGAGCGAAGCGTGGCGGCTACAATATCTATCTCGCTTGTCTTACTTGCAGATTACTTCTTCCTTCTCCACGCAAACAAGCCGAGGGCCGCAAGACCTGAGCCGAGTAAGAGGATTGAAGACGGCTCAGGCACTTGAGCGCCGGTATTCCCAAGAGTTACATGGGGGAAAAAGAGGAAATATGAAAAAACTGAGAAACTGTTAGAACACGGCTATTATCCTCGCCACCTTTGCGCCGATGTTTTTTGAAGCGAGTATATCGGAAATAATAGCCGTTGAGCCAACTCCGCAGGCCAACACATCAGAGAGGTTCTTCCCATTTATTCCGCCTATTGCCACAACAGGGATTGAGACGCTTTCAACGGCTTCTTTTAAGGCTTTGAGACCGCGCGGGCTGAGCGCGTCTTTTTTGGTCTTTGTGGCAAACACAGGGCCAAAGGATATGTAGTCTGCGCCTCTTTTCTGGGCGTTGAGCGCCTCATCTCTCGTGTGAGTTGATATGCCGATTATTGAATTCTCTCCGAGGAGTTTTCTTGCGTCTTCAATGGGGATGTCGTCTCCTCCGAGGTGAACTCCGTCGGCTTTGCTTATAAGCGCCACATCCACCCTGTCGTTTACCATGAAGAGCGCGCCGCAGTCTGCGGTTAGCGCCCTTATTTTCCTTGCTGCTTCGAGCATAGGGCCTGTTGGAGAATCCTTTGCCCTGAGTTGGATGATTTTAGCCCCTCCTTTGAGCAGTTCAACGGCTGTTTTTTCAGTCTCGCTGAGGGCAATGAAGGATGTGTCTATTATGGCGTAAAGGCCGTGTATCTTATTTAGCGTTTTCTTAAGCACAGGTGTCGTCAGAACTTCCTTATTATCCTCCCCCCTTATTTTCAAGGGGGGATACAGGGGGGTTAATCAGGTCTTGGGCATCTTTATGTTGAGTTTTTTTATCCTGCTTCTCAGGGTGTTCCTGTTTATGCCGAGCAGTTCCGCTGCCTGCACCTGATTTCCCTTTGTCTTTTCGAGCACGAGCCTCAAGAGCGGCCTTTCCATGAACGGCATGATGAGGTCGTAGAGGTCTTGCCTGAGCTTATGGTCTGTCTTCTCGATGAGGGGTCTCAGCCTAATTGCGATAAGGTCTTCGAGGGATTCCTTCCTGTGCCGGGACTGCGGGAGGAGCAGGTCTTCGGGGTTTATAACGATGTTAGGGCATAGGAGCACCGCCCTTCTAATGACATTTTCAAGCTCCCTGACATTTCCCGGCCAGTGGTACGAGTCGAGGGCAATCAATGCCTTGTCCGACAGGCTTCTCGGGCCGGAGTCGAACTCCGTGGAGAATTTCTCAAGGAAGTGGCCGGCAAGGAGCGCTATGTCGCCTTTTCTCTCTGAAAGAGGCGGCAGGGTTATGATTACGGAGTTCAGCCTGAAGAGCAGGTCTTCCCTGAATTTTTTCTCGGACACGAGCCTTTCAATGTCCTGATTTGTGGCTGCTATGAGCCTGACATCCACCTTTACCAAGTCCTTTCCCCCGACCCTGTAGAACTCCCTTTCCTGAATGACCCGCAAAAGCCTTGCCTGAAGCTCAGGGGTCATGTCCCCGACCTCGTCGAGAAAGAGGACGCCGCCTTCCGCAAGCTCGAATTTGCCTTTTTTCGCCTCCACCGCGCCTGTGAACGCGCCCTTCTCAAAACCGAACAACTCGCTCTCCATAAGCTCCCTCGGCACTGCCGCTGAATTCACGGCCACAAAAGGCCCGATGGCTTGCGGACTGTTTGAGTGGATGAGCCGGGCAAGAAGCTCCTTTCCGGTGCCGGACTCCCCGAGTATGAGGACAGTCACATCCTTTGGCGCGACCTTGCCCACTGTTTTAAAGACATTGACTATGGCCTTGCTTTTCCCGACGAACGCGGTCTCGGTTTTGAGCCGTTCCTTGAGCCTCTCGCTCAAGGACGCGAACTTTTGCATGAGAGAGAGGTTTTCAAGCGCCCTGTTGACTATTATGTCAAGCTCCGCAAGGTCAAACGGCTTTGTCATGTAGTCGAAGGCCCCGAGCTTCATGGCCTCAAGCGTGTTTTCCATAGTGGCCTCAGCGGTCATGATAATCACGGCCATCGGAAGGCCCGCAAGCTTTATCTCCCTCAGGAGCTGAAGCCCGTCCTTTCCGGGCATGTTTATGTCAATGAGGGCAAGGCTTATGCCCGGGGTCTTTAAAAGCCGCGACGCCTCTACGCCGTCCCCGGCCTTTAAGGCGCTAATGCCTTTTTCGCTGAGGAACCGATCGAGCACCCATGATATGCTCTCGTCGTCGTCGGCTATCAGGGCCTTGATATCGTTCATCAGCTCTCTTTCACGGAATCGGCGACCGGCAGATATACGGTAACAGATGTGCCTTTGCCCAAGGCCGATTCAATCCTGAGTATTCCGCCGTGGTCTCTTACTATCTTCAGGGATATGGCCATGCCCAGGCCGCTGCCCTTGGGCTTTGTCGTGAAGAACGGCGTAAAGACCTTTTCGAGGTCTTCGTCTTTTATGCCGCACCCGTTGTCCCGTATCTCTATCGAGGCCATCTTGCCCCGTTTGGAGCCTACCTCGACGATATGGAAGTCCGTCACCATGCGGGTTACGATGTCAATCCTCCCGTGCTTTGCAATGGCCTCTTTCGCGTTTTTCATGAGGTTCAGAAACACCTGCCTCAACTGGCCGTCGTCGCCGAATACAGGCGGCAAGGACGGGTCGTAGAAGCGCTGCACGGCCTCTGACTCAAGCCCGTCCTGAATTACCGAGGCAGCGGAATCGAGCACCTTGTGTATGTTTATGTCTTTCCTTAGAAGCCTTGCGGGCCGCGCAAAGTCGAGCATGTTCTTCACGATGGAGTCGAGCCTTTCGGCCTCCTTGACCACTATGGCCGCGTATTCGGACAGTGCGTGGTCCTTTGTCCTTTTTGAAAGGAGCTGGGCCGCGCCTTTTATGCCGCTTAAGGGGTTCCGTATCTCGTGCGCGAGGCTTGCGGCGAATGTGCCTATATACGCGAGCCGTTCCTTCCGGAGCGTGCCTGATTCGAGGGATTTGATTCCGGTCATATCCTTGACGAGCGCGGCCGCGCCTATCAACGCGCCGCTTGCGTCAAACACATGGCTCGTGGTTATGCCGGCAGGGACAGGGCCGGAAAACCTCCTGTGGATTTTTTCCTCGTATTCGGCAAAGAGCTTTCCCTCATCAAGGGTGTTCTTGAGCATCTCTATAAGGCGCTGGTTTTTGGCAAAGACCTCGTGCGCGGGTCTTCCGAGCACGAGCTGCCGGGAGGTCTCGAATATCTTCTCCGCGGACTGGTTGAAGATGCTGACCTTAAGGTCAGTGCCCACCACCACTACCCCTTCCGCAAGCCCTTCTATGATGTCTTCATACGAAGGCAGATGATGATGCGTTTTATCCTTCATTTCGCCTTTGACCGTGCCTTGGGTGTCTGCCTAAATAATAGGCATAGTAACAGCTTTGATGCAAAATATCAAATGAGTATCAAGAGGATAACAAGGAGTGAAAAGCACGGCATTCCACCCCCCTTGTGTAAGAGGGCGAATGGGGGGGGGATTAGGACTTTGAGCCTTGTAGGGTGGGCACAGCCCACCATTTACAAGCTGATATTTTGGTGGGCTGTGCCCACCCTACAAGGCTACAGGCTTTTTCAAAGGAGGAGAATAAAGAATTAACGATTGAAGAGCCTTTTTATTCCTGTCTTAAAAGGCCGCCTTACTACGCCTTTCTCGGTTATGAGCGCGGTGATGAGCCTGTTCGGAGTTACATCGAACGCTGGGTTTTTAACCTTTATGCCCTTTGGCGCGATTAGCCGTCCCGCTATATGCGTAACCTCTTTCTCGTCCCTTTGCTCAATCGGTATGCCTGAGCCGTCCTTGAGCGCCATGTCTATTGTCGAGAGCGGGGCCGCGACATAAAAAGGGAGTTTGTGTTCCTTTGCGAGCACTGCCACGGAATATGTGCCGATTTTGTTTGCCGTGTCGCCGTTAGACGCGATCCTGTCCGCGCCCACGATTACGGCGTCAATAAGCCCCTTCATCATCATGGAGCCGGCCATGTTGTCGGTTATGAGCGTTACGGCGATATTGTCCTTTTTAAGCTCCCATGCGGTAAGCCTTGCGCCCTGAAGAAACGGTCTTGTCTCATCCGCGAAGACCCGTATCTTTTTGCCCGCCTCTATGGCGGCCCTTATGACCCCGAGCGCAGTGCCGTATCCGGCCGTAGCCAGTGCGCCGGCGTTGCAGTGTGTAAGGACGGTTGTGTTATCTTTTAAAAGCCTTTGCCCGTGCTTGCCCATTGAGCGGTTTATGGCTATGTCTTGGGCGTGGATTGCCTTTGCCTCTTGAATTAATTTTTTCTTGAGCGCCGGTATGCTCAGGTGAGGGTTTTCGAGCGCGATTTTCTCCATCTTCTTAAGCGCCCAGAACAGGTTTACGGCAGTGGGTCTGGTTTGAGCGAGCAGGGCAGTAACCCCACTCAGCTTTTTCATGAAGTTTTTGTGGTCTTTTGCCTTGAGCTTCAGGGCCCCGAGGGCCGCGCCCATTGCGCCTGCTACCCCTATGGCAGGCGCCCCCCTGACGACCATTTTTTTTATCGCGTCCGCGACCCCCATAAAGTCGCGGTATGTCCTGTAAACCTCTTTTCCGGGAAGGAGCCTCTGGTCAATCATAACGACCGCGTTGTTCTTCCACTCTATTGTCCTGAACATTGCTTACGCCCCCAAGATAGTATATTTTTTAGGCCGCAGATATGATTAATGTCCCCTTCCATATCTTCCCCCCTTATTTAAGGGGGGATTAAGGGGGGTTACAGTCAATAGCAGGGTTTGACGCTTCCGAGAATGGTTCCATCAAACAACTGGACAACGGCCTCTTCGCCCTTTTTGCAGCCTGAAGATTCCTCCGGTATGACGATGAAGGAGTTAGCGGCAGCCATTGACGATATCATGCCTGAGCCTTGGCCTTGGAGCGGCTCTACGGAAAAATCCTTTCCGTCAAAGCTCGTCCGCGCCCTCAGAAAATTCATCCTGCCAGGCTTTATTTTGATATCTGCCGTAACCGTGGCCCTTATCCCAGAGCGGAAAATCTCTTTGTATCCAGCCATCTTTAATAATGCGGGCCTGACGAACTGCTCAAACGCCACCATTGATGATATGGGGTTTCCCGGCAGGCCGAATGCGGGTTTGCCTTGTATGATTCCAAAGGCCAGAGGTTTACCGGGCTTTAAGGCCACCTTCCAGAACCTCATCTCAGAGCCTAATTCCTTAAGCACATCCTTAACGAGATCGTAGTCCCCGACAGACACGCCGCCTGATGTTATTATGCAGTCGGCATCCATGGCCTCTTTGAGTTTTTCAGTGAGACTTTCCCTCGTGTCCCGCGCTATGCCCAAGTGCAGCGCCTTTGCCCCGCATGACAGGACTAAGGCACACAGGGCATAGCCGTTGCTGCTTAAGATTTTACCGGGCGTTGGCGTTTCGTCAAGCTCAACGAGTTCATCCCCTGTTGATATGACGGCGGCAACGGGCCTTTTCCTGACGAGGGCATTGGCTCTGCCGACTGTCGCGAGCATGGCAACCTCTGCGGGCCTGATAGTTATGCCTGCCTTTAGGACGACATCCCCGGCTTGAAAATCCTCCCCTGCCTTTCTTATATGCTCGCCTGTTTTTGCCTGCCTGTGGATTAGCGCCGCGCCTTCAGTGCCAGCTGATGTGTATTCCATCATTACCACGGCGTCAGCGCCATCAGGCATGGGCGCGCCTGTCATTATCCTAACGCAGGTCTTGT
>CAYIRV010000065.1:0-6489 GCA_964365865.1 uncultured Thermodesulfobacteriota bacterium
CCCTTATCAGGGGGAGAGATTGTTTACCCCCCTGATAAGGGGGGCAAGGGGGGTTACTTCAAAACCCCTCGTGCCCTGAAAGCGCCTTTATTACAACAATTCCGGGTTTAAGCTCTGTAACGAGATAGCCGTCTCCCGCCTCTTTTGCGGCCCTTTCCGTAAACTCGGGGACAGGCACGGTTATGTCAGCCGAGAGCACGAACCTTGCCCTGAAAAACGATGTGTATGAAATATCCTTAACGACAGCAGTCTTTTTGAGCATATCAATGAGGGACTTAAACTCCACCCATCCCTCGACATCGAGCACCACTATGGTGATTGGTATTGCCTCGTTGCCTGCTGGCACGAGGCCCGCGAGTATGGTCCTTAAAAAACCTTGGTCAAAAGACGCCTCAATGGTTACGCGGAAAATCTCGGCCTGCCTGTCTTGGATTGACTCCGCGTCATGGGCATCGGCCTCAGCACCCTCTGGCCCGGGCATTGTTTCCTCGGCAAGGATTTTATAGTTAAGGAGAAATGTCCTCGGGTTTGAATATATCACAACTTCCACAATTGACATATCCGGTTCGAGGCGCATATCCTTTATAAGCGTCTCAACGGCTGTCTTGACGCCCGCCTTTATGGCCTCTTCCACAGCCCGCTCCTTTGCATCAGCCTCAGGCCCTGACAATGCCTGGCCTTGGGCCTTTACTGTTATGACATCGGCAAAGAGAGCCGCTGGATGCAAGAAAAGGACTAAGGCGAGCGAAAAGGCAAAAAGCGCCTTCAGGCTCTGAGGCCAAAGTGCCTTTCCACAGCCCGCTTTATCGTATCCCTGTCTGTTGGCGAATGCCATATTATGCCCGGCTCCTTCTTGAACCATGTAATCTGCCTCTTGCCGTATCTTCTCGTGTTCCTCTTGATGAGCCGCACTGCCTCGGCCAAAGGGTATTCCCCTCTTAAAAAGCCTGCTGCTTCCTTATAACCCAAACCGTTCATTGGCTTCAAGTTAGTTGAATAGCCCGCGTCAATGAGCATCGAAGTCTCATGCACAAGCCCTGTTGCGAGCATCCCGTCCACCCTCTTGTCTATGTCCGCGTAAAGGGTCTGTCTGTCCTTATGAAGCCCTATGAGCAGGGCATCGTATCGAGCCTCTGAAAATCCGTGCTCTTTTTTTAGCTCGGAGGACAGCCTCTTTGAAAGGAGCGTTACCTCAAGCGCCCTGAGCACCCTTCTTAGATTGTTCGGGTGTATGGATGCCGCGGCTTCAGGGTCAAGGGATTTAAGCCTTTCATGGAGATAGCCTGCGCCTCTTTCAGCGGCCTCTCCGATAAACGCCTCTCTTAATGCCGAATCTCCAGCCGGGCCGTCAATGATGCCGTGCAAAAGCGCCCTTATGTAAAGGCCCGTGCCGCCTGCCACAAAAATCCTCTTTCCCCTGTCGTGTATGTCTTTAATCGCCCTGTCCGCGTCCCTCATGAAATCAGCCGCCGTGTAGTCCTCCTCAGGCTCTACGATGTCAATGAGATGATGAGGGACAACCGCCCTTTGTTCCTTTGAGGGCTTTCCCGCGCCTATGTCCATGTATTTATAGACCTGCATGGAATCAGCGCTTATTATCTCGCCGTCAAAGATACGGGCAAGCTCTATTGCGAGCGCGGTCTTGCCTGAGGCCGTGGGCCCGGCTATTACTACGGCCTTTATCCTCAAATCCCCCCTAACCCCCCTTTTCCAAAGGGGGTAACCCTCTCCATGCGTCGGCCTTGGCCTCTGTCCCGGTTGCGTCTGCGCGGGCAGGCACGAGCGTTATAAGCGTAAGCTCAGGCGGGCAGTTGAACCTTATTGGGAGCATGGCCATGCCTATGCCCCTGGACACATAGGCGAGCGCGCCATCGGGTTTACTTAGCCGCACGAACCCGCCTGAATACTTCTGGCCGTAATTCGACGGCAGTATGGGCGCGTAGAACGGGAGCCTGATTTGACCGCCGTGCGTGTGGCCGGAAAGCACGAGGTCAATCCTTTCATCATGCGGCAGGTGCTCGCAGTGGTCAGGGTGATGGGTAAGGAGCACCCTCGGTATTGATTCGTGAACGCCCTTAAGCGCCTTTTTCACATCAGGCCTATCCTCTGAAAAGTCGGTTACGCCAGCTATGCATAGGAGAGAGGAGCCGCGTTCTATTATGATATTGGCGTCTTTAAGCAGGGGTATTTTGTTCGCTGCTATGACATCCTCTGTGTATTGCCTGCCGAAGAAGTAGTCGTGGTTTCCGAGTATGGCTATAATGCCGTGCCCTGCCTTTAGCCCTGAGAGGCACTTTATGGCCGGGGCGAGCCTGTTCCTATCAGCGTCAATGTAGTCGCCTGTAAGGACAGTAAGGTCTGGCTTGAGCTTGTTTGCGGTTGAGACGACTGTTTCGAGGTATTCGAGGCTGATGATTCTGCTGTGGTGCACATCGGTGATTTGGCAGATAGTGAAGCCGCTGAACTCCGGGCCCAGGCCGCGGACAAATACCGTGTGCCTTTCAATCCTAAAGTCCCTGGGCTCAAGCACAAGCCCGTCGAGCGCAAAGCCAGCGCCGAGGAACAGCCCTGCCTTTAAAACCCCCCTTCTTGAGATGAGCGTCATGTTCTTTTAAAAAAGATCTCAAGCTCTTTTCTTGAGACCTTCTTTACGACCGGCCGTCCGTGCGGGCAGTATGACGCGAAGTCAATGTTGACGAGCCTTGTTAAAAGCTGGGCAGCCTCCTCTTTTTCAAGGGGTCTTTTGCCCCTTATAACGCTGTGGCAGGCTATACGCATGAGCGCGCCTTCAAGCGCGTCAACGGCTATGCGGCTTCCGTGTTTTGAGGCAAGCTCTTCCGCGAGGTCAATGACGAGCCGCGCACATTCTCTGGATGAAAGAATCTCCGGCGCTGACTTTATGAGAAAGGTAATCCTGCCCGCGGATGGGGCGCCGAACTCCGTAATCTCAAACCCGAGCCTCGAAAGATGCTCGGACGAGGTCTCAAGCGCCTGAGCCTCGTCATAGCTTACATCTATACTCTCAGGCACGAGGAGGAGCTGGCCCTTGAGTCCGTGTCCATCATAAAAGCGCTTCTTCAGCATTTCAAAGGCATAGCGCTCGGATGCGCCGTGCTGGTCTATTATGTAGAATACAGGCTCGCGGCCCTGTTCCGCCAATGTCTCTGCAATCAAAAACTCTCCCCAGAGCTGGCCGATTGCCTCGATGCCTAAAAATTCCGGGTTTTTCGCGCCTTCTGCTGTTGGGGCAAAACCGAGCTTAGGCTGGGCTGTTGTTGCCGGATAGTTGAACGGCTCTTCTTCGCACCGGATACTGCCAAAAGCAACCTGCTCATGCTGCGTATCGGCTACTGGGCCTGATGCCATGCCTGACCCGCAGGCAAGGCTGGCCCTGAGCGCTGATTCCACTGCATCGTAAACAAACCTCGGGTTTTTGAACCTCACCTCGCTCTTTGACGGATGTATGTTCACGTCAAAGTCCTCTGGGGCAAGGGTTATGTTGAGCGCCGCAAACGGGTATCTCGCGTGCCCGATGAGCGTTCCAAGGCCGTGTCTTATGGCGGCCAAAACAGTCCTGTCGCGGACGCTTCTACGGTTAATGTAAAGATGAGTGTTCTTTGTCGTGGGATATGTAAGCTCGTGGCTGCCTGCAAAGCCTGAGACAAACGGGGTGTTCACCTCGATGAGCTTTCCGGCGATGTCATGGCCGAAAATCTCGCATATGCGCTCCCTGAGCGTGCCGGGCTTCAAGTCCATGACCAGCGCGGAGCCGTGCGTAAGGGAGAACCTCTTTTCCGGGTGTATGAGCGCGAGCCTTTTAAATACATCTAACGCGCGGGCGAATTCAGTATCGTTTGACCTCAAAAACTTAAGCCTGGCGGGCGTGTTACAGAACAGGTCCTGCACCTCAACGCTCGTGCCTTCAGGGCATCCGGCAATGGAAACCGCCGGGACTGAGCCGGCCTCCGCGACAATCTTAATCCCTTCCGTAAACCCGCGCTCCTTTGTCCTGAGGACCACCCTCGCTACCGCGGCCATGCTGTATAACGCCTCGCCCCTGAACCCAAGGGTCTTGATGCCGTCAAGGTCTTCTTCCGTTGAAATCTTGCTCGTCGCGTGCCTGCCAAAGACAAGCCGGGCATCATCCCCTGACATGCCGCACCCGTTGTCATTGACGCGGATAAGCCGCTTTCCGCCTTCAACGAGAAAAACAGATACCGCGCCCGCGCCAGCGTCAAGGGAGTTCTCAATAAGCTCCTTTACAACAGAGGCCGGCCTCTCAACCACCTCTCCGGCCGCGATTTTGGACGCGAGAAGGCTGTCTAATATCCGTATCTTATTGGTCATGTGCGTATAACGGTCAGCTTCCACATCCTCCCCCCTTATTTAAGGGGGGATTAAGGGGGGTTACAGGAACACATTCAGCGGACATACATTGCAGAGCGGCTCTTTGGGCCTGCAAAAATCCTTGCCTGTCCTGACAATCAGCGCGTGGTATTCGTTAAAGAGCGCTGCATCGGGTTTGAGGTTCTCCATGAACACGGACTTAAGGTCCTCGTATCCCGCGTCCTCTTTAACGATGAGATGCCTCGAAAAAATCCTTTTCGTATATGCGTCAACCACGAACTCCGGCATGTTCGCGGCATACAGGACAATCGAATCCGCTGTCTCAGGGCCTATGCCGCTTATCTTTAAAAGCTCTTCCCTGAGCTCTTTAGGACTTCTCTGCTTTAAAAGCCTGTCGAGGCTGCCGTTATGCTCCTTAAAAAGATAATCAGTGAAGTTCTTGAGCCGCTTTGCCTTTATGTTGAAATAACCGGCCGGCCTTATGAGGGACGCGAGTTCGCTTAAGCTCAAGCCGTGCATCTTTGCCGGGCTCAAGACCCCCCTTGACTTAAGGTTGGCGATGGCCTTTTCCACATTCGTCCAAGCCGTGTTCTGCGTGAGTATGGCGCCTGCAATGACCTCGAAGCGGGTCTTGCCCGGCCACCAGCCTTGAGCACCGAAGGCCGCGAACATGGCTGAATAAAGAGCCTTAAGCCTTTTTGCCGCGCCGTTTTCTCTCACCGCTTCTTTCATCAGCCCTTGCCTGAACGGATTTCGGGTTTTTCAGCGGCCTTTTAAGCCCCTCTACCTCTTCTTGCATAAGCGGCCTCCACTCCCCGGGCTTTAAAAGCCCGAGCCTTATGCCCGCGAACTCGACTCTCTTCAGCTTGCACACAGGATGGCCTATAGCCTGGCACATCCTCTTTACGAGCCTGTTTCTCCCCTCGAATACCGTAAGCTCGAGCCATGAGTTTTCCGCGGTTTTCCTCACGAGATGCGCCTTTGCCGGAAGCGTCCGCCCGTCTTCGAGCGTAACGCCGTCACGGAGCCTCTGGATGTCCTTTTCATCAGGCACATCGCTTACCTTGACGAGGTATTTTTTCGGCATGGAATACCGGGGGTGCGTGAGCTTGTTCGTAAGCTCGCCGTCGTTGGTAAGGAGCAGCACCCCCTCGGCGTCCCAGTCGAGCCTGCCGACAGGAAAGACCCGCGCCTTTACCCGCTTTCCGAGGAGGCCGGTAACAACCGGCCTGCCCTCAGGGTCTGATGCCGCGCTTATGCATCCCTTTGGCTTGTTGAGGAGTATGTATACGAGCGGGGCTTTGAGGCGGAGCGGTTTTCCGTCAACCTTTACGAGGTCGCACTCAGGGTCAACCTTTGTCCCGAGGGCTGTTATCGTCCGGTTGTTCACCGTCACCCTGCCCTGAACTATCATCTCCTCGGCCTTGCGCCTCGACGCTATCCCGGCCCTCGATAGGAGCTTCTGAAGCCTCTCTCCCCCCGCTTCCTTCTCCGATTCTTTCTCCATCCTCTTCCTCCGGTCTCTGTATATCCTTAAGGCTCGGCAGGCAGCTTAAATCCTTGAGGTCGAATGTCTCAAGGAACTCCTTTGTGGTGCCGTAGACTACCGGCCTGCCGGGCGTCTCTTTCCTGCCCGTTATCTTTATAAGGCGCTTGTCCATGAGGGTGGCGAGCACGGCCCCTGAGTCAACGCCCCTTACTGATTCAAGCTCCCCCCTTGTTACAGGCTGCTTATACGCCACTACCGAGAGCGCCTCCATGGCCGCCCTACTCATCTTCTGGGCGCCCGCCTTAAAGAACCTCCTGAGCCACGGCGCGAACTCAGGGTTTGTCCTGAACTGGAACCCGCCGGCGACCTCCTCTATCCGCAGGCCGCTGTTTCTTGCCTTGTATTCCTCAATAAGTTCCTTCAGCAGAGCCCTTATTGCTGGCTTCTCTTTGTCAGGGCCTTCCATGACATTGCAGAGCGTATCAACCGTAACAGCCCTGTCCGAGGCGAAAAGCAGCGATTCGATTACAGCCTTCAACATGTCTTTGTCCATGGTCCCCACACCCTTGTTAGGAATTTTGGGCAGGCCCTTCGGGCGCCTGTTCCTCTGCCGAGGCCCTCGAATACACCCTTATAATCCTGTCCTCTGTCTG
>CAYIRV010000065.1:6499-8388 GCA_964365865.1 uncultured Thermodesulfobacteriota bacterium
ATTACAGCCTTCAGCATGTCTTTGTCCATGTCCCCTCACCCTTGTTAGGAATTTTGGCCCCCGATTGAATCTATCGGAAGAGCCGTCTGTTCCTCTGCCGAGGCCCTCGAATACACCCTTATAATCCTGTCCTCTGTCTGATGCACCCTTATAAGAAGGAGCTTGGCGAGCTCAAGCACGGCGAGGAATGTTACTATGACCTCGCCCTTTGTGGCCGCGCCTGAAAAAAGCTCCGTGAATACCTCGCTCCCTTTCTGGTTCAAGACCTCGAGCACATAATTGATTTTGTCCGCGATTCTGTATCTCTCGGCCGTAAGCTCTATGGCCTCTTCTTTCCTGATTCTCGAAAGCACGGCCTTAATGGCGTCCATGAGGTCGAAAACCGAGACATTCACAAGACCGGCGTTAGGCTCCTCCTCGACCTCCACTGGAGCGCCCCTCAGGAACACATCCCTTCCGAGCATGAGCCTTTCTCCAAGCTCGCCGGCGGCCTCCTTGTACTTTTTGTACTCTATGAGCCTCAGGATCAGCTCTTCCCTCGGGTCAGGCCCCTCTTCCTCCTCGCCTTTGGACTCCTCGTCGGGCGGCAGGAGCATCTTGCTCTTTATGTGAATGAGCGTCGCGGCCATTACGAGAAATTCGCCCGCGAAGTCGAGGTTCATCTCCTTCATCATCTCAAGATACTGGATGTAGTGCTCTGTAACGACTGAGATGGGAATGTCGTAGATGTCAATCTCGTTCCTCTTTATGAGGTGGAGGAGGAGGTCCAGCGGCCCCTCGAACATGTCGAGCTTGATGTTGTAAGACATATCTACCCCACCCCCATGGCCGCCCGCGCCTCTCTCATCGTCTCTTTGGCTGTCTTCGCGGCCTTTGCGCTCCCTGCCTCAAGGATTTTAAAGGCGGCCTCAGGGTCTTTCTCAAGCTCCTTCCTCTTTTTCCGTATCGGGTCTGTTGCCTCAATCACCTTTGGTATGACCGTCTTCTTGCACTCTATGCAGCCGATTGACGCCTTGGCGCAGCCCTCGCGCGCCCATTTCACAGTACCCTCGTTTGAATAGATTGAATGGAATGTGAGGAAGAACGGGCATAAATCCGGGTTCCCAGCGTCTGTCCTTCTCATGCGCGCGGTGTCGGTAACCATCCGGAGGAGCTTCTGCTCGATTTCATCAGGGCTGTCAGCGAGAAATATCGCGTTATTGTAGCTCTTGCTCATCTTCCTGCCGTCAGTGCCCAAGACCTTTGACGCCTCTGTAAGAAGGGTCTCAGGCTCAGGGAAAACCCGGCCGTAGAGGAAGTTGAACCTCCGCGTTATCTCCCTCGAAAGTTCAAGGTGCGGGGCCTGGTCAATGCCCACGGGAACAAGCTCTGCCTTATACGCTATTATGTCGGCGGTCTGAAGCACCGGGTATCCGAGAAACCCGAAGGTGTTTAAATCCTTTTCCTGAAGTTCGAGAATCAGCTCCTTGTATGTGGGGTTTCTCTCAAGCCACGATAAGGGCGTTATCATTGAAAGCAGAACGAAAAGCTCGGCGTGTTCCAGTATCTTTGATTGGAGGAATATGGTCGAGGCCGCGGGGTCAATGCCCACAGAGAGCCAGTCGAGCACCATCTCCCTGACATTGTCCTTGAGGGACGCGGTGTTCGAATAGTCTGTGGTGAGGGCGTGCCAGTCGGCCACAAAGAAGAAACATTCGTATTCCTTCTGGAGCTTCAGCCAGTTGGAGAGAACGCCGTGGAAGTGGCCGAGGTGCAGCCTGCCCGTGGGCCTCATGCCGCTCAAGACCCTCTTTTTAGCCATTGCCGCCGCCCCTATTTATATACTGCATCCGAAACAGAGCGTCAGAACAAAGCAGACCAAGGCGCGACGAAGGTGAGGAGTGAGGCGT
>CAYIRV010000066.1:0-5812 GCA_964365865.1 uncultured Thermodesulfobacteriota bacterium
CTAACATAGCTCAGGCAGACAGGAATTACGACCCAAAGGCCGATATTGAGGCAACGGCCGCCGAATTTTACAGGATGATGACCTCATTGGAGTTCATGCCTAATTCGCCGACCCTTATGAACGCAGGCAGGGAATTGCAGCAGCTTTCAGCGTGTTTTGTCCTGCCTGTCGAGGACTCCATGGAGTCTATTTTCGACGCAGTGAAGCACACCGCGCTTATACACAAATCAGGCGGCGGCACAGGGTTTTCTTTTTCAAGGCTGAGGCCCTCAGGGGATTCCGTAGGCTCGACCTCCGGCATATCCTCAGGCCCGATATCGTTCATGACCGTGTTTGACAGCGCCACAGAGGCCATTAAGCAGGGCGGGACCCGAAGGGGCGCGAACATGGGGATTTTGAGGGTGGACCACCCGGACATCCTGAACTTCATAACCTGCAAGCAAGACAACGCAAAGCTCAATAACTTCAACATATCCGTGAACATTACAGAGGAGTTCATGAAGGCAGTGGAGGCGGGCTGCGACTATGAGCTTGTGAACCCGAGGACAAACAGGCCGTCCGGCAAAAAAAACGCGCGCGAGCTTTTCGACAAAATCGTGGATATGGCGTGGAAGAACGGGGACCCGGGCATAATATTCATTGACCGCATAAACTCCGACAACCCGACCCCTCACATAGGGACAATCGAGTCAACGAACCCGTGCGGCGAGCAGCCGCTTCTGCCGTACGAATCGTGCAACTTAGGCTCAATAAACTTAAGCCGCATGCTCAAGAAAAACACATCGGAAGGGCATGAGATAGACTGGGATAAACTCGGCGTAACCGTGGAAAAGGCCGTCCACTTCCTCGACAATGTCATTGACATGAACCGCTATCCCATACGGAATATCGAAACCATGACAAAGGGCAACAGGAAAATCGGGCTCGGGGTCATGGGGTTCGCCGACATGCTTATAAGGCTCGGCATCCCTTACTCGTCCGATGAGGCCATTTCCGTTGCCGAAAAACTCATGTCCTTCATGCAGTCTGCCGGCAGGGAGGCCTCGATTGCGCTCAGCGAGGTCCGGGGCGTGTTCCCGAACTTCAAAGGCTCTATATACGACAAGCTCGGCGCTCCGGTAAGGAACGCGACCGTTACCACCATTGCCCCTACAGGCACGATATCAATAATCGCCGGGTGCTCCTCGGGCATAGAGCCGCTCTTTGCCCTTGCCTTCAGGCGCAATGTCATGGAGGGGACCGAGCTTATCGAGGTAAACCCGCTTTTCCACGAAATCGCCGTGGAGAGGGGGTTTGACAGCCCTGAGCTTATGAAGAAAGTGGCTGAAAAAGGCTCTCTCGAAGGAGTCTCAGCCGTGCCGGATGATATGAAAAAGGTGTTCGTCACATCGCACGAGATTTCCCCTGAGTGGCACATAAAGATGCAGGCGGCCTTTCAGAAATACACGGATAACGCGGTCAGCAAGACCGTGAACTTCCCGAACGAGGCCACAAAGGAAGATGTGGCGAATGTCTATATGATGGCCTACAGGCTCGGGTGCAAGGGCGTGACGGTTTACAGGGACGGGTCCCGTGAAGTGCAGGTCCTCACAAAGGGGAGCGAGAAGCAGAAGGCAAAAGAGGCCGCGGTCCCGGCCGCTGTTGCGAGCGCCGTTTCCCAGTCAATAACTCCAAAACAGAGGAGCGAGGTGGCCTTCGGGGTTACGAGAAAAATCAAGACAGGCTGCGGCAACCTCTATGTAACGATTAACGAGGACGAGGAAGGCCGGCCGTTTGAGATATTCACGCAGATCGGCAAGGCAGGCGGGTGCGTTGCCTCCCAGTGCGAGGCAATGGGCAGGATGACATCCCTTGCATTAAGGAGCGGCATAGAGTCGCAGGAAATCATAAAGCAGATGCGCGGCATAAGCTGCCATCTGCCCGTTGGTTACGGCGCAACAAAGGTTACATCATGCTCTGACGCAATGGCCAAGGCGTTGGAATGGTATCTCATGCTCAAGCGGAGCACGGGCGGGGATACGCTTTCCTGCTGGAACAACGCAAAGGAAGGCCCTGTTGCGGCTGTAAGCGCTGGCCCGGCCGAGATTGCACAGGCAGGGCTGGACTTCACCTTTGCCCCTGACGAGGTGTTCAAAAGGGGCGCGTGTCCGGACTGCGGAGGCACGGTAGAGCATGCGGACGGGTGCGTAGTGTGCAGGGGATGCGGTTATACGGAGTGCGCTTAACCAGCGATTAAACCAAGGGTTTTTAGCAAAGGGGACGGCTTTAAAGAAGCCGTCCCCTTTGCTTTTTTATGATAAAAACCGTTGCAGGCCCGTAACTGTCTGATTAATTGAAATATGTTGATTTTTGTGTTTTCTGATATACTATGGGGGGTAAAAACCCCTCTAAGACAGGCAAATATGAATAAGACGCTGAAGAAAAACTCATCCTGCAAAGCCCCTAAAAAGACATCGGAGAGGCGCATACTTCATGAGAGAAGGCTCGATATTATGAATATCGAGCTTGGCATCTACAGGGAAATCGGCGCCTTGGCGGTCAAGCGGGGCAACCAGAAGGTCATGCTCCAGCGCCTTATGGACTTGGTGCTTAAGGCCCTTAAGACCGACGCCGGCACTCTGTAT
The DNA here is from genome assembly GCA_964365865.1 of uncultured Thermodesulfobacteriota bacterium. GTDB lineage: Bacteria > Desulfobacterota > GWC2-55-46 > GWC2-55-46 > GWC2-55-46 > CAYIRV01. Next base: position 2,625 of record CAYIRV010000066.1, read on the forward strand.
CTACTTGATGAAAAGGCCGGGGAGCTAATCTTTGCCATTGTGAAAGGCTCGCTCGCCGGAAGGCTCAAGGGCATGAGGATACGCGCGGATAAGGGCATCGTGGGCCGCGTGGCTAAAAGCAACAAGCCGTATGTGAGCGAAGACATTGAAAAGGACAAGGTCTGGCTCGGCATAAAGTCCGGGGAGGCGTCCAGAAATATAATGGCCGTGCCGCTCCACATAAAAAAGAAGGTCATCGGGGTCATCGAGGTAATAAACAAAAAGCGCGGCAAGGTGTTTACAAAGTCGGATTTAAGGGTACTCACTTCGCTCGCAAACCACTTTTCCATGATAATGGAGAGCGCGGACCTCTTTAAGGAGCTTGACGAGAAGGTAAACGAATTCTCAATCCTTAACGACATAGGCAACCTCCTCGTATCAACGCTCGACCAGAAGGTTGTCCGGCGCATGGCCATAGAGGCCATAACAAGGCTCATGAAGGCAGAGGCAGGCTCGCTCCTTCTCGTTGACGACAAAACCAACGAGCTTTTCTTCGAGGTGGCGCTCGGGGAAAAGGGGGAAAAAATAAAAGAAGTCAGGCTTAAGATGGGCGAGGGCATAGCCGGATGGGTTGCCGCGCACGGGAAGCCCCTGATAGTGAAGGACGCCTCAAAGGACAAGCGTTTTCAGGGCCGCGTTGACAAGAAGAGCGAGTTCAAGACCCGCAACATGGTCTGCGTGCCTGTTGTCATAAAGGGCAAGGTAATAGGCGTGCTTCAGGCCATAAACAGGCTCCACGGGGATACCTTCACGAATAAGGACAAGGGGCTTTTCCAGATGTTCTCGAATCAGGTCGCGATAGCGCTGGACAACGCCCGGCTCTATGGTGAGATAAAGGACACATTCTACGCCACATCAGAGGCCCTGGCCGAGGCCATTGAAAAAAGGGACCCGTACACCGGCGGCCACACGAAGCGCGTGCTTACCTACAGCATGGCCGCCGCAAAGCACATGGGGCTTTCGCCAGAGACATTGGAGTTGTTGAAATTCTCGGCCGTGCTCCACGACATAGGCAAAATCGGCATCGAGGACAGTATACTCAGGAAACAGGCGCCGCTCGATGATGCCGAGGCCGCTGAGATGAAAAAGCACCCGCTCCTCGGAGCCGACATACTCAAGCATGTGCCCCAACTTAAGGAAATCGTCCCGGGCATGCTCTGCCACCACGAGAGGATTGACGGCCGCGGGTATCCGAACGGGTTCAGCGACAGCCAGATACCCCTCATAGCCAAAATCATCTCTGTTGCCGACACATACGACGCAATGACCACGACAAGGCCCTACAGGAAGGCCCTGCCCACCGAGACAGCCCTGAAGGAGCTTGAGAAGTTCTCAGGCACACAGTTCGACTCAGGGGTGGTGAAGGCGTTTATAAAGGCCTTTCAGCAAGGCGACATCCCGGCCGCATCCACAGAGGCGACAGCAATGGCCGAAGTAACCCCAAGACACCCATGATATGGTTTAAAAAAGACATACGGGCAAACAACGACGAGGGTAAAAGCGTCAAGGTCCCGCTCGGGCTTTGGGTAAAGTGCGACCACTGCGGCGAGATTATTTACAAGAAAGAGGCCGAGAGGAACTTCGATGTCTGTCCCAAGTGCAACTACCACTTCCGCATATCGGCCCGGGCGCGGATAAGCATGGTGTTTGACGAAGGCTCGTTCAGGGAACTCGACAGCGGCATGGAGCCTGTGGACGCGCTCGGATTCAGGGACTTGAAGAAATACAAGGACAGGCTCAAGGCCTCGCAGAAGGAACTCGGCATCAAGGACGCGATTATAACCGGCGAGGGGCTTATAAACGGGAGGAGGGCCTTTGCCGGGATTTTCGAGTTCTCCTTCATGGGCGGCTCAATGGGGTCTGTTGTCGGGGAGAAGATTACAAGGATGTTTGAGGCCGCGCTCGACGCAGGCTGCCCTGCGCTCGTATTTTCATCATCCGGAGGCGCAAGGATGCAGGAGGGCATACTCTCCCTCATGCAGATGGCAAAGACCTCAGCCGCTGTCGCGCGGCTCAAGGACGCGGGCGTTCCATACATATCCGTGCTTACAGACCCGACAATGGGAGGCGTAACCGCGAGCTTTGCAATGCTCGGAGACATTATCATGGCAGAGCCCAGGGCGCTCGTGGGCTTCGCGGGCCCGAGGGTCATATCGGAAACCATAAGGCAAAAACTCCCGGACGGGTTCCAGAGGTCCGAATACCTCCTCGAACACGGCATGATTGACATGATTGTGGAGAGGAAGATGATGAAGGATGTGCTCGCAAGGCTGATTGAGATGTTAGGGTGAGTTTTTCAGTTACAAAAATTAATCATCCGGCTTTTAGAGACACCCTCCCATGCCCTCATACTCCCAAACCCTTAAATACCTAAACTCCCTTTCTCGGCTCGGCATTAAGCCAGGGCTGAAAAGAATCAATGCGCTTTTAAAGGCCCTCGGCAATCCGCAAAATGCCTATCCCTCTCTCCATGTTGCAGGCACCAATGGCAAAGGCTCCACATGCGCCATGCTCGAATCAATCCTGACCGAGGCTGGATATAAGGTTGGGCTTTACACATCCCCGCACCTTGTAAGGTTCAACGAGAGGATGCGGGTTTCAAAAAAAGACATTAGCGATAAAGGGCTTGTCGGGTGTGTGGATGCAGTCAGAGATGCCATAAAAAAAGCCGGCGGCAATAAACCGACTTTTTTCGAGTTCACGACCGCTTTGGCCTTTCAATACTTTAGAGACAAAAAAATTGATATAGCGATTATCGAGACAGGCATGGGCGGGAGGCTCGATGCCACGAATGTCTTAAGCCCGCTCGTTTCAGTAATCACATCCATCGGCCTTGACCATACTGAATACCTCGGAGAAACCCTTAAACAAGTCGCCTGTGAAAAGGCAGGCATAATAAAGAAAAAGGGCATTGTTGTCATAGGAGAGACAAACCCCTCGGCCCTCTCGGCAATAAAGGCCGAGGCAAAGAAAAAAAACGCAGTGCTCAAACTCATGGGCCGTGATTTCAGGTGCATAGGCGCATGTACCGGGGCCTTCGCCTACAGCGGCATGAAAAGGAGGCTAAAAGGCCTTAAACTAAACCTCTTTGGAGCGCATCAGATTAATAACGCGGCCTGCGTGCTTGCCGCAATCGAGATTATCCAAGA
>CAYIRV010000066.1:5912-8274 GCA_964365865.1 uncultured Thermodesulfobacteriota bacterium
CGCAGACGCCGTTATATTCACGGCCCCAGACACCCCGAGGGCCGCCCCGGCCGCGCTTCTTCTCAAAATGCTGAAGCCTTATTCAAAACCCGCGCTCGTTGAAGATACCGTTGCCCTTGCCTGCAAAAAGGCATTGAGCCTTGCCAAGCCAAAAGACGCTGTCTGCATAACCGGCTCTATCTTCACCATAGGCGAGGCGAAAAAATACTTCGCAAAGGCCCGCTGAGCCTTGTAAAAAAGGGCTGTGTATGTTAAGTTTCAGGCACTAAGCAGCCATCCATCAGAGGTTTTTTCAGGTTTTTTGCGGCTAAAAGGGGGTTTTTTGAGAAGGCTCAGCCGCTTTTTTAAATATAACGGTTTTTTTACCTTGGCCGCGGCTTGTTTTGTTTTTTTCCTGACGAGCCTTAAGTCTTTTGCGGCCGGGGGCCTGCCTACAGAGCCTTTCCGGGAGGACGCCCCTCTTGAGATAACCGCGGACAATCTGACATTCGACAGGGAGATGCAGTCGTATAACGCGAGCGGCAATGTGGTCATCGTGCAGGGGAGCACTGTCCTGAAGTCTGACTTCGCCATACTCGATACCGCCGCCGGGGTGGCAAACGCAAGGGGAAATGTGGCTGTTGTTGACGAAGGCGGGAATACGCTCACGAGCGACAGTCTCCAGATGGATTTGAGGCAGAAGACAGCGGTAATAGCAAAGGGCAGGCTCTTTTTTAAGACCGAGAACATACACATAGCGGCTGACAACATGTATAAGACAGGGCCGCAAACTTATTACCTCGACCTCGCCACATACACATCGTGCGACTGCGCTCCCGGCGAAACGCCGGCGTGGAACTTTTCGGTAAAGGAAGTGAACATACCCGTAGGCGAATTCCTCACGGGCAGGAACGCGTTTTTCTATATAAAGGGGGTTCCTGTTTTTTACTCGCCCTATGTATCCATACCGGTCAGGCGCGAGCGGCAGACCGGTTTTCTCATGCCCAAGCCGAGGTATTCGAGGCTCAGGGGCTTTGGGCTGGACAACGAGTTCTTCTGGGCCACGGCGAAGAACACGGACGCGACATTCTACCTCGACACAGAGACCATGCGCGGGCTCGGTAAGGGGCTCGAATACAGGTATATAAGGACGCGGAGGAGCTTCGGGGAGACGTATCTATACAGCTTCAGGGAACAGGACATCGGCAGGGTCAGGGATTTCAGGAGCGGCACGCAAAACCTCTCAAGGCCGCTCAGCGCCACGGACAACAGGTGGCGATTAAAGCTCAATCATACCGAGTTCATGGACAACGGCCTCATATTCAAGGCCAATGCCGATGTATTGAGCGACAAGGAATATCTTCTGGACTTCGGCAAAGGCGCGGACAGGGGCATCGAAAGCATTGAGAGCAACCTGTCCCTCAGCAAGGCTACGGCCGACTACAGCCTCGTGGGCCAGATGAGGTTTTTCAACAACCTCCTCGTAGAGGGGGACACACAGACATTCAGCAGGGTGCCGGAGCTGACATTCACCATGCCGAACAAAGGGATTTACACAAGCCCGTTTTACTTTTCCATGGACTCCTCGCTCGTGAATTTTTCGAGGAAGGAAGGTGTAAAGGGCCAAAGGCTCGACTGGCTCGGCCGGGTGTCTCTGCCGTTAAACCCTGACCGTTATTTCGACTTTACGCCGTCAATAGGCGCGAGGGCCACATTCTATCAGGCCCACGGCAGGCCGGAGGGGCGCTACGCCGACAGGTACCTCTATGATTTTAAGGCCGAGTCCGCCGCTACATTCGTGCGCATCTACGCATCGAGCGGCAGCGGAACTGATATGCTCCGCCATACCATGCGGCCGAAACTGAGCTATACATACATACCCGAGGCCGTGCAAACGGGATTGCCTTCTTTCGACGCAATTGACAACATAGCCGCAACGAGCGCCTTCACCTATTCGCTCAACAACACGCTCACCGCCCGGCATGAGAAAGAGGGCAGGCAAATATACATGGACCGCCTTTATCTCGACATAAGCCAGACATACGATTATAACGAGGCTACAAAGAAGCTCGTCGCTCCAACGCAGAAGCGGAGGCCGTTTTCCGATGTAACCCTTGAGATGAGGCTTCAGCCTACCGAAAGGACGGGCATCACGGGCAAGGGCCTGTATAATGTATATGAGCGCTGGTTTACGAGCTACGATACATCCCTTGCAGTGTCTGATGAGCGGGGGGACAGCTTAAGCCTCACCCACAGGTTCGTAAGGGACCTGACGCGCTATATCGAAGGCTCTGTCAGGCTTAAGCTGAGCCAAGCCGTTGCCGCCACTTACCTTCAGAGGTATTCGCTCGATAAGGGCCTTTCGCTTGAGACCGCATACGGG